>JBAXGJ010000207.1:0-2824 GCA_037139475.1 Actinomycetes bacterium | reverse complement strand
GCCGAGGTCGACATCATCGACCACGCCGACACGATCGTGCTCGTCCTAATGCCCGGCTCTGGCGACTCAATCCAGGCGCTGAAGGCTGGCGTGATGGAGATTCCCGACATCATCGTGATCAACAAGTGCGACCACCCGATGACGGAGACGATGGTGCGCGAAATTCGCGGCGTCTTGAGCCTCGCCCCGTCCGACGGGCGGCCGACGCCGATCGTCAAGACCGAGGCGCTGCGCGGTGACGGTGTGGCCGAGCTAGCTGAGGAGCTCGACGCTCACCGCGCCTTCATCGAGGCCGAGGGAACACTGGCCGAGCGCCGTCGCCGCAACCTGCGCAGTGAGGTGATCTCGATCTGTACACATCGGATGCGCCGCGACCTCGAGAAGCGCGTTGACGAGGACGAGAGCTTCAGCAAACTCTTTGACGCCGTCGTCGAACGCAAGCTTGATCCAGCAAGTGCGGCGACCGAGATTCTCGAGCAGCTCGGCGACTGAAGCGCGGCGGCGGTGTTAGCCGCCGAAGATGCTCCACGGCAGTGGCCCGCTGAGCGGAGCTAGGCCAGAGTTTGCGGCAAGGCGTGCGGCAATCAGCAGCCACAGCGTCAGGCCAACGCCGACGACTGCCAGCGCGACGCCTAGCTTCGGATAGCGGCGCATTCCCCACGAACTGAGTGCTGCAGCCGTCGGTAGCGCAACGATCAGTGGCTCGCCGGGAGAGAGGTCACTGAGGCTCGGAAGGAAGAAGACGGCTGCGATCAGTGCGGCTAGGCAGATCGCCGCCATCAGCTGAACTGCAACCTCGACGTCGGCCGCCTCAGGCAGCACGCGCGCAAGCCGGGCGCGGCGCGAGCGCCAGGCAAGCGCGATCGAGACGAAGGCCATCGCGAGCAGCGGCGCCGTCAACAGCAGGCCGAGCTGCGGCGTGACGAACAGCTCCACCAGCCGCGGGATGCGATCGATGTAGTCGCCAACGCTGGCGGCGCCGGTCGGCGGGTCGGAGATCGCCGATGCCGCCATCGGCGTTAGGCCGCCAAAGAGCCGCGCGTTGATCGAGACATAGAAGACGACCGAGATCAGCACCAACTCGATCGCAATCAGGCCGATCCAACCACGCGAGCGCCGCCGCAGCCAGCGAAAGAGCGCGACCGCGATTACGACGCCGGGCAGAATTCCGGCCAGGCCAACCCAGGGCAGCAGCGCCAGCAGTGCGCCGGCGCTTAGAGCAGATCGCGTGCCCGGAGATTCACGCACGCGCAGCGCCAGCAGTGCCGCCGCCGCGACTATTGCCGCGCAGGTCGCGGCCGGCCTGATCGATGTTGCGGCGATCACGATCGGCGGGCTGCAGCCGACCGCGATAGCGGCGCCGCTAGCCCACGGGTCGGGTACCAGCCTGCGCGCCAGCGCTGCCGCCGCGACCATTCCAAGCGCCGTGATCAGCGCCAGCAGCGCCTGCACTAGCCCGGTTCCGCCGATCGCGTAGGCGGGCGCCAGCAGCGCGGGGAAGAGGAAGCCATGCGGCTCGATCAACTTGCCATTGACGAGCAGCGCCGTCGGCTGAACTGGGCTGCCGCCAAATGCTCTCCAGCCGTGGCTGCGGTACTGGTTACTGAGGTCAAAATCGCCGTCGTCGAGCAGCGAGGTGGTCGTCATCAGAATTCGCGTCTCAGTCGGCGCAAACTGCGCCTGCGGCGTGGCAGGCAGGCCGATCCCTGCGAGGTAGACGGCGAAGCAGACGACGAAGACGAGCAGCCCGGAGCGGCCGCTTCCGCGTGAGGCGGCGCGCGCGAGTCGGCCGGGCTCGAACTCGGCGACGGGGGCGGCTTCGCTCACAGCTGCCCGGCCTCCACGATCAGCTCGTTAGTGCGCGGGCGATCACCATCTGCTGAATCTCGTCGGTGCCCTCACCGATCGTCAGCACCTTGGCGTCGCGGTAGAAGCGACAGACGGGGTACTCCTCGATGTAGCCGTAGCCGCCGTGGATCTGAACCGCCTCCTCAGCGCAGCGCACGGCCAGGCGGCCGGTCTTCAGCTTCGCCTGCGCGGCGGTGAGGCTGAAGTTCATGCCCTGGTCCTTCTCCCAAGCGGCCTTGTAGGTCAGCAGTCGTGCGGCTTCGATCTCGGTCGCCATGTCGGCGAGCTTCGCGCCGATCGTCGGGAACTGGCCGATCGGTTGGCCAAAAGCCTGCCGCTCGGCCGAGTACTTGATCGCCTCGTCAAGCGCTCCTTGCGCCAGCCCAACGCCCATCGCGGCAACGCCGATCCGGCCCGAGTCGAGCACCTTGAGGAACTGGCGCAGCCCGGCGCCGCGCGGCCCGAGCAGGTTCGCTTCCGGCACGCGGCAATCGTCGAAGCTCAGCGGGCGCGTGTCGGAGGCGTTCCAGCCCATCTTGCGGTAGGGCTCGCCCTGCTCGTAGCCCGGCGTGCCGTTCTCGATGATGATGTTCGAAATCTCTGGCCGCCCATCGGCCTCGCCGGTGATCGCGGTGATCGCGACGTGGCCAGAAATGTCGGTGCCAGCGTTGGTGATGAACTGCTTTGAACCGTTGATTACCCATTCGCCGTCCTCGAGCACGGCGCGCGTGCGCAGCGCGCCAGCGTCGGAGCCGGCTTCAGGTTCGGTCAGTCCGAAGGCACCGAGCTTCGCTCCAGAGCAGAGCTCCGGCAGCAGTCGCTCTTTCTGCTCGTCGCTGCCGAATAGCTCGATCGGTTGGATCCCCAGCGAGGAGTGCGCGCAGAGCGTGATCGCGACCGATGAATCGACCCGTGCCAGCTCTTCAACGCAGATCGCATAGGCCAGCGTGTCGGAGCCGCCGCCGCCGTACTGCTC
>JBAXGJ010000206.1:0-2874 GCA_037139475.1 Actinomycetes bacterium | reverse complement strand
CTGCTGAGCGGTGCCGCGGTTAGCGATGGCCTTCAGCGTGCTGGTCACGAAGTGCTAGCGATCGAGATCGATGATCAGGGTCGCTGGTTTAGCGGTGGTGTCGAGATCGAGCTGCGCCCGGGCCACGGACTGCTGGGGGCCGCGGTCGCGTTCCCTGTTCTGCACGGGCCGTTCGGCGAGGACGGGACGATTCAAGGGCTGTTCGAGATGCTCGACATCGCATATGTGGGCAGTGGCGTGCGAGCTTCGGCGGTCTGCATCGACAAGCTCGCGCTGAAGCAGTTGCTCGGCCACCTCGGCATCGCGCAGGTGCCGTTCGTCTCTCTTACACGTGCCAGCTACGAAGCTGATCGCGACTCGTTGGACTCGCAGATTGAGCAGCTCGGGCTGCCCCTCTTCGTCAAGCCAGCACGGTTGGGCTCTTCAGTTGGAATCGTCCGTGTGGCTGACGCTGGGGAGCTTGCCGCCGCTTTGGAGCAGGCCTTCCTTTACGACCCGCGCGTGGTCGTCGAAGCGGCAAGCTCAGGCATCGAGGTCGAATGCTCGGTGCTTGGCAGTGCCGCGCAGGCGCAGGTCAGCGTGGCTGGAGAGATCGTCGTTCTGCGCAGCGCCTCGCCGGGCGGTTGGTACGACTACGAAGCCAAGTACACGCCTGGCGGAATGGAACTGGTTGTGCCGGCGCGGATCTCTGAAAGTGCCGCCGCGCGCGTGAGCGAACTTGCGCTGAGGGCCTTCAGCGAGGCCGACTGCAGCGGCCTCGCGCGAGCTGACTTCTTTGTTGAAGGTGAAGAGGTTCTGCTCAACGAGCTGAACACGATGCCCGGCTTCACGGCGACAAGTGTCTATGCGCGGCTTTGGCAGGAGAGCGGCATCGAGTACCCCGAGCTCTGCGGGCGCTTGCTGGAGATTGCGTTGGCGCGCCACCGCGAGCAGGGTGACTACCGCTTTTAGCGGTAGAGGAATACTTCGCTGATCTGCACGCGGCTTTGGGCCGGTGCGAAGCGCTCGATCCAAATTAAGTACCAGCGAAAGGCTTGACCGTTAGTGGTCAGTCTGGCCCTAGTCCGCTCGCTTGCATCGGTCACGCTGCCGACCTGCGTCCAGCTTGGATCGTCAAATGTGGCTGGCAGTTGGCTGCCATTGGTGGCATAGATCTTCGCGTTCCAGCCTGGCGTTGGGCTGACGATGTCGATCGCCCTTGCCTCCAGCGAGGGACTAGCGTCGATCGCAATACCTAATCCCGACTTGGCGAGGTTGCCGTTTAGGTAGTCCTCTGTCGACCAAGTCGTTGACGGGCTGCGGTCAACCACAAATGCAGCTTGATCGTCGTGTTCAGTTTTGTCTCCAGCTGGGTCGTAGGCTTGCGCCGCGCTGGCTTTTAGCGACACAGCTGTTAGTCCAGCGCCTGCTCGCGCGTTCTCGGTTCCGGTTCCGCGCTGAGCGGTGCGTGCGACAAACGCGAAGCCGGCGACTACCAGCGCGGCCCCGAGCGCGATCAGTGCCAGCCAGCGCCATGGGTGAGACATTTTGACCGCGACGCGCTGGCGCGTCTCGCGCGGCAGCGACTCAAAGACGGCCGTAGCCTCGCCGGTGATGTGGCCTGACCGAGCAGTCTCTACCGCCAGAGCCTCCTCTAGCTCGGCAATCATCTCGTGCGCATCGCGGTAGCGAACGCTGAGATCTTTCGCCGTTGCCGTGTCTACGACCGTCGCCAGCACGGTCGAAACTTCAGGCCGAAGCTGCTGCACATCGGGAAGCTCATCGCGCACGTGGCACATCGCCACGGCAACTTGGTTCTCGCCGTGGAAGGGAACCTCGCCGGTAAGCATTTCGAACAGCACGATGCCGAGCGAGTAGAGGTCGGACTGAGGCGTTACATCGTGACCGAGCGCCTGCTCGGGGCTTACATAATCGGTAGTGCCAAGAACACGACCATCTGCCGTCAGCGACTCGTCGTTGAGCTGGCGTGCAATGCCAAAATCGGTCAGCCGCGCCGCGCCGTCCTCATCGAGCAGGACGTTCTGAGGCTTGACGTCGCGGTGAACAATGTCGCGCGCATGGGCGGCCGCTAAGCCTCGTGCTATCTCGATCGCAAAGGCCACTGCTTCAGCGATATCGAGCCGCTTAAAGTCGCGGACTCTCTGCTTCAGCGTCTGGCCGTCGACATACTCGAGCACGATGTAGGGGGTCTGGTCCTGCTCGTCGGCGTCGATCACCCCAACGACGTAGGGCGACGAGAGCTTGGCGATTGACTTCGCTTCGCGCCGGAATCGCTCAAGCTGATCGCTATCGCGCGCGACTTCACGGTGCATGATCTTAATTGCGACCCAGCGCTCCAGCGTTAGGTCGTGGGCGCGATAGACGGTTGACATACCGCCGCGACCGATCACCTCGTCGATCTGGTAGCGGTTGCCGAGAATCGTGCCGACCGGCGACCTCATTGCTCTCCGGCAGAGAGCTGAGCGAACGACGTGGCGTTTGTGACGGAGAGTGGCATTGGGTGGCGTTTAGCTCCCGCCCACCACAATTCCGCCAGGCCCGAGTGTCTGGTCGCCTCTGTCGGTAACTGTGCCCACCCTTGCGCTTCCTGGGTGGTGGGCGCTGAGGATCGCCAGCGCAGCTTCAACGTCGGCTTCAGCTACGACCACAATCAGGCCGCAGCCCATGTTGAAAACCTCCCACATCTGATCTTCGGGTACTGCGCCAAGCTCGCCGATGAGCGCCAGGATGGCAGGCACTGGCAGTGGGCTCTCGATTGAGTAGCCGACCCGGCCGGGAGCGAGCCGGCGCAGGTTTGTGAGGCCGCCTCCGGTGATGTGCGCGAGGCCACGTACCGCGGGCCCGTTGGCGAGCAGGTCGAGAACTGCTTTGACG
>JBAXGJ010000205.1:0-2884 GCA_037139475.1 Actinomycetes bacterium | reverse complement strand
CAGTTCTGGGTGCTTCAGGATCGTGGCAAGGTTTGCCCTAAGCCTTCGAAAGTTCCAGCAGCGATCTACCAGCCCGCCTGCAACAGCAATTAGCTGCCGTCACGGTTCGTCGGTGCTCTAGGGCAGACTTGCCCTTGTGACCGATCGCAGCATGATTCCCGCAAGTGAGGACGACGGCCCGCTCACAGACGTCGAACGCGTTGGGCGGCTCGAGGTGAGAGAAGCCGCCGGTGCTGTCATCGCCGTGATAGTGATGCAGGTCGCGCTCGCGGTCGTCTGCACAGCATCAAACTGGGAGCTCTGGCTGCTGCCTGCATGGGCATGGATAGCGACGGCGATTCCCGAAGCGATCCTGCTGGGCGTTCTGGTCGTCCAGCGCCACAAGCACCGTGGCCAAGCCAAAGTTGACGACGGCGAACAGACGCCGACGCGCCGGCGCGCAGCGATCTGGCTAGTCGGTTTCATAACGCTCGCCAACGCGCTCGCCCTGCTCGCGCTACTCGGCGAGCTGCTCTCGGCTCAGGTTCGCACCGGCGCCGAGCTGCTATTCGAGGCCGCCGTGATCTGGTCGACGAATGTGATCGCCTTCGGGCTTCTCTACTGGGAACTTGACCGCGGCGGGCCGTGGCAGCGTGCGAAGGAGAAGCTGCCGGTTGGATCGCCGGGCGCCGACTTTCAGTTCCCGCAGATGGAGAACCCGGGTCTCGCTGAGCCAACCTGGCGCCCTCTGCTGCCCGACTACATGTACATCGCCTTCACGAACGCCACCGCCTTCAGCCCGACCGACGTGATGCCGCTAACTCGCCGAGCGAAGGCAGTGATGGCGGCCGAGACGATTCTTTCGGCGACGACGGTATTACTGGTTGCGGCTCGCGCCGTCAACATTCTCGGCTGATTGGCGGCTAGCCACTCGCGGCTGAGTGGTAACTTCGCAGTTGTGGGCTGCTGCTCACACTTAGGCAGTTAAGGGAGCGAAAGTGGCAATTATTGCGATTGTTGTTGTGGTTCTGGTTTTGGTGCTGTTGGCGTTGTCGATCCGGATCGTCCGCCAGTACGAGCGAGCCGTCGTCTTTCGGCTCGGCAAGATCGTTGGCGGTGCGCGCGGGCCAGGGTTGGTGCTAATCATTCCGCTCGTCGAGCGTGCGCAGCTCGTCTCGATGCGGATCGTGACGATGCCGATTCAGTCCCAGGGGATCATCACGCGTGACAACGTCAGCGTTGACGTCGCCGCCGTCGCCTACTTTCGGATTAATGATCCAATCCTTTCGGTCGTCGCGATTGAGAACGTATCGGCGGCTATCAACCAGATCGCGCAAACAACGCTGCGCGCTGTCGTTGGCCGCCATACGCTCGACGAGACGCTCTCCGAAACGGAGGCGATCAACAAGAACATCCGCGAGATCCTTGATGTTCAGACCGAAGGCTGGGGGGTTGAGGTGACGATCGTTGAACTGCGCGATATTCAGCTTCCCGACAGCATGAAACGAGCGATGGCGCGCGAGGCTGAGGCTGAGCGCGAGAAGCGGGCGAAGATCATTGCCGCACAAGGCGAGGCGATGGCTGCTGGGGAGTTGGCACGGGCGTCCGACGTGATGATGGATCATCCGCTGGCGCTGCAACTGCGCAACTTGCAGACGCTGGTTGAGATTGCAGCTGATCAGAACTCGACCGTCATCTTCCCGGCGCCGCTGATGAGCACGATCCAGGAGCTGGGCTCGTTCCTTGACAACGAGCGGCAGGCTGCGAGCGCGCGGCGTGCAGTCGCGCCGCCGCCGAGCGAGTCGTCCGATTAGACTCGCGCGAGTATGAGTAAGCCAGAACTAACTAGCCGCCACCGCGACACCGTCGAGGAGATCTTCCGCCACCCGACGAGCCACAACATCGAGTGGCGCCACGTGATCACGCTGCTCGAGCACGTCGGTGATGTGACCGAAGAGCACAACGGCAAGGTCAAAGTGACGCTTGGGCCGGAGACCGAGGTCTTCCACCGCCCGCGTGACAAGGACATCGACGTGCAGATGGTTGTTGACCTGCGCCGGATGCTGACTAACGCTGGCTACAACCCTGATGGCTCCCCCGCCGTTGAAGACGAAGCGACTCGAGACCACGGCGACGGTCGCTGGGGCGCGCCGTAAGCTGACGCACCCCAGCGCTGCGCGAGTTTCGCGCCGCCTGTGGCTCTACTTGGTGGTGGTGGTGCCCGTGCCGTTAGGCGTGATCTGAACGCCGCCGGGCGGGATCATTCCTTGGCGCTGACCGGGGCCGCCGACGCCGGGGCCGCCTTGGCCACGCTGACCGGGGCCGCCGCCCATCTGACCTTGCTGCGGGCCGCCACCCATCTGACCTTGCGGCGCGCCGCCAAACATCCGGCCCTCGCCATGGTTGTCCCCATGGCCGCCGCCGGCGTTGAGCGCTACGACGAGCGCGATGATGCTGAGAATCAGCGCGAGCCCACTGCCTACGGCGAGCAACGTCTTCTGAACTGGATCTGACATCTGCATTCTGTGAATCCTTTCTCTCCGCCCGTAGGCGTTTGACTTGATCACCAGTGAAGGGCCGATCTCTTAAGCCTTTCTGAGGCTGCCGCCGCCCCCGCAATAGACTGGCTGGCACAGAGTTGATGCAGCCTTGAAGCGCTCTAGATCCAAAATCAGCGCCCCTTCACTTGCTGGCTTGGCGGCCGCCAGCCTGCTGCTCTTCGCCGCCTGCGGCAGCACAGCACCGGCGAACAGCGGCAGCGCTGAGGCGTCGAGCACCACGACGACCGCCACGAAGGCGTCTAAGGCAGCGAAGAAGAAGCACTCTGAAGCCCCGGTCGCTTCCACCACTAGCAGTGGCCGCTGCAGCGACTTCTCAACCCAGGCCGACGCCCAGCGCGCCGCCA
>JBAXGJ010000204.1:0-2884 GCA_037139475.1 Actinomycetes bacterium | reverse complement strand
GTCGCGTCCGCAAGAGTGGTCGAGCTGGGCGCCGCACGTTCGCGGCGCTTGGGGGTTTGGTGACGGTGAGGTGCGCGTCGGCGCGCGCGGCTACGCGCGGCTGCTCGGAGTAGTTCCGATCCCCGCGCGGATCACTGCCGTCGATCCCGGCCGCTCGTGGACCTGGCAGGTTGGCCCGGTCGAAATGGTCCACCTCGTCGACCGGGCGGCCGAGGGTTGCTCCGTTGCCGTAGAGATCAGTGCACCGGCGCCGATCGAAGCTGCGCTTCGAATCGGCTACCGGCCACTGGTTGATCGTCTTCTAGGCCGCCTGCTCAGCGAATCGAGCAGATCGCTTCTCGTTGGTTAGCGCAGCTGCGCCTTGATCCAATCTGAGACAACTGCCCCAGATGCTGGATCGGTTACGACACCCGAGTGCGTTAGGCCGGGGAATGTGTCGTAGGTGACGTTGTCGCCGCTCTTCTTCAGCTCATTCACAAGAGCTTCAGTGAAGGACGGGAATACGGTCGTATCGCCGAGCCCCTGAGCGATTAGAACCGGAGCCTTGATCTTCAGGTTCGGGTTCATCGCCTTCAGCGCGGCGTCAATGCTGGCCGTCGTTGCGCCTGCCTTGAGCACGTCCTTCGGCGCGATGTTGCCGAAGATGTCGGCGCCGCCGAGCTGCGCGGAGCAGACTTCCTCGATCTTCGGCAGCAGGGCTGTGATCTGAGGAGTGACGAGCGTGCTTGGATTAACTCCAGCTTCGCGTGCGGCGCTGTTCAGAATGAGGATGACTAGCCCGGTCAGCCCCTTGAACGGATCGCCAAGGTTGCTGACTGCTTGGCCCTGCTCGTAGAGGTGCGAGGCCGGGGCGAAGGCGAAGACGCCCTTCATGTTCAGCTTCGGCGCCAACTTCGGAGCGAGCGCCGCAGCGAAGAGAGCTGCGTGGCCGCCCTGCGAGTGGCCTCCGATTACCCAGTCCTTACTTAGCGTCGGGTAGAGCTCGTGTGCGGCCAGCGCGATGTCAACTACGCCGCGGCCCTCTGAGGCGCCGATCAGGTAGCGGTGTGGCCCTGGCGTGCCGAGGCCTTCGTAGTCGGTACGCAGAACCGCGTAACCGGCCTTGAGCCAGCCGTCGTAGCTCGCGGTCGCGTAGGCGATGTAGCTGTCGGCCGGTCCGCCGTCCGCGTTGCGCGATGGCGCGCAGACGTCTGCAGCGCCAACTGTTCCGTGGGCCCAAGAGATGACCTTGAAGCCGCCCTTTGGAGCCTTGCCCTTAGGTAGGTCAATAATTCCGGAGACGGCGATTGGCTTGCCCTTTGGATCGAGCGAGCGGTAAAGGACGACCATCGTCTTTGACGCTGAAGGAAGCGCAACGCGACCGTTGGCCGTGTACTTGACTTGGCGCGACCAAATGATCGAGCCGGGCTTGCCGGCCTTGATCTGCTTGGCCGAGGCCGTGTAGAAGGCGTCTCCAGCGGGCGCCTTAAGCGCGCCGGCTTGAGCCAGCGACGCGCCTGGCAGCAGCATCGCTGTCGCTGAGACGGTCAGGATTAGCAAACGGATACTGCGGTTCTTAAGTGACATCTTCTCTCCCCGAGATTGAACAGATTGGCGCAACGCCAACTTGTGAACAAAACTTTACTCCGATCTGCTTGGCAATGCGCCGCCTGCAGCGTCTCTGCCGGTAGCGTGAACAGCGCAACGTGATGAGCAAAGCTGAGCCACTAATCAAAAGGATCAACTGGCGCCTTGTTTGGCGAATCACTTGGATGCTGGTTATTGCGGGCGTCGTTTATACGCTGTTGCCGACGCTGACAAAGATGCCAGCGCAGGCTCGTGAGAGCCTTGAGAAGGTTCATCCTTATGCGCTGCTGATTGGCTTGGGCCTTGAGTTTGTCGCTCAGCTGAGCGGCATGTTGGTGCTTCGGCGCTCGCTCGAGGCGCTAAAGCAACCACCACCGCCAAACTGGGTCTTGGGGCAAGTCTGGTACGCGCAGATGGCTGTTGCTGTCCTACTCCCGGCTGGCTCTGTGACAGCGACCGTGATGGTCGCTGACGCTCTACGCAAGCGCAACGTCGCACCTGCTGAAGCGGTAACGGCCGCGACGCTGACGAAGGCGCTCTCGATCGTCACGCTGATCGTGCTCTTCGTGATCGGCTTTGGCCTCTCGTCCGGCCAGCCCGACAGCTCCTCAAGCTATGTCAACGCGGTCGCAATTGGGATGCCGATCCTGATCGTCGCTCTCGCCGCACTAGCGGCTGCGATCGTCTGGCCGAAGGTCGCTGGTTCGATCGCCGGCCGCGCCGCCACGCTGGCCAAGCGAGTCGTCAAGAAGATCGATCCGCGCCACGTCCGCCGTCGCGCCGAAGCGATCGCGCTGCAGTCGCAGCAGATGCTCCGCGGGCGCCAAGCCTGGCCAACGCTCGCCTTCTCTTTCGGTTACTGGATCGTTGATACGGCGGTGCTCTACGCGATGCTCTGGGGGCTAAACCAGACGCCGCACATAGGCGCTGTTCTGCTGGCCTCAACGGTCGGTCGGCTGCTGGCGACAATCCCAATCACTCCAGGAGGGATCGGCATCGTCGAGGTTGCTGAAACGGCGATCCTCTCAGCGCTTGGCGTCAACGCCACGCTCGCGGCGCTCGCCGTGATCGCTTACCGAGTGATCAGCTTCTGGATCGTCAACCTCGTCGGCCTCGTCGCGATGTACCTGCTTCACCGCTCCGGCGTGGCGATCAAGCAGCAGCCGAAGGGTGCGACCGTCGAGGCAGCCGTCGCCTCCGAATCAAGCGACTGAGCGCAGCCGCTTAAATGGCTCGCCTTCGCGCAGCTCGCGGACGATTGCCTCGACGACGCTGTCGCCGTCGACCTGCTTGCCGTCGGTCACTGCGGCGATGCTCG
>JBAXGJ010000203.1:0-2888 GCA_037139475.1 Actinomycetes bacterium | reverse complement strand
TCAATCGCCAAGGGCTACCTCGGCCGCGGCCTGACCTTCCTTGACCTGATTCAGGAAGGCTCGCTCGGTCTCATTCGCGCCGTCGAAAAGTTCGACTACCGCCGTGGCTACAAGTTCTCGACCTATGCCACCTGGTGGATTCGCCAGGCCGTTACGCGCGCGATCGCCGACAAGGGCCGCACGATTCGCATCCCCGTTCACATGGTCGAAAAGCTCAACAAGGTTGTTCACGTTGAGCGCCAGCTGGTTCAGTCGCTGGGCCGCGAACCGACTCCAGAGGAGATCGCCGAGGAGCTCGAGTGCAGCACAGAGGACGTGCGTGAGATTCTGCGCGTAAGTCAGCAGCCGATCTCGCTCGAGAAGCCGGTCGGCGACGAGGACGACTCGCAGCTTGGTGACTTTGTCGAAGACGACGGCGTCGTCTCGCCATTCGATCTGACTTCCGACTCGTTGCGACGTGAGAACGTCTACCGCGCTCTCGGCACGTTGCCGGCGCGCGAGCGTGACGTGATCATCATGCGCTTTGGAATCGGTGGCGGCAAGCCTCGGACGCTGGAGGAGGTCGGTCGCGCCTTTGACGTAACACGCGAGCGGATCCGTCAGATCGAGAACCACACGCTGAAGAAGCTGGAGTCACTGCCAGAGGCCCAGAAGCTGCGCGACAGCGCCTGAGCTCTACACTTCCGGGCGCTGTGCTCGGCGGGATGTCCGAGTGGTTAAAGGAGACGGGCTGTAAACCCGTTGGCTCTGCCTACGCAGGTTCGAATCCTGCTCCCGCCATAGGTCTGCCCGTGGGCGCTCGCAGCCCACAGTCCTCGTATACGGCCCTCAGTAGCGCGTCGTAGTTGCCTGCTTGAAGATCTCCGAAAGGGTCGCGCGTGTAGCTCAGCAGCGTGCCAAAGGGCAGTGAGAAGGCGGCGCGCATCGCCAGCAGGCGGCGCTGCTCTTCGTTGTCGGCGGTCAGTACCTGAGCGGCGACGTTGAGCTGACGAAGCTTGCGAATTCTCCTCGGCAGAGCCCCGATCAGGACTAGCCCGGCAGGTATCAGGAAGGTCAGCCAACCGAGTAACTGAGCGAGCTCTTCGATCGCCAACTCACCCTGGCGGCCTGCCGCGACGGCATTGCCGCCGGTCGCCTGGCCGGCGTCGCGCAGCGCGCCGCTGAGGTCACCACCGACGAGCGGCACGTTGCCGAGCGCGTCGCCAGCTTGTGTGAAGCCGTCGCGAACCGAGTTACCGGCGTCCTGGACGCCGCGGCCGAGGCTGGCGACGTCGTCAACGGTGTTGTTGACCTTCATCCCTAGCCAGGCGAAGACGACGAGCAGCGCCAGCAGCAGTAGATCGGCTACTACGGCACGGGTGCGGAGTGCGGGAACTTCTGGGTAGATGCGCATCGGCCAATTCTGCCGCCTGCGTCGGAGCGCTTGGCCGAGCCTGCGCGATCGGCGCGCCTTCAGTACGCTCACCGCTGCTAACTAACCAACTTCCTAGGAGAACCACCAGATGAGCACAGTTATCGAGTTCACAATGCATGCCAACCCAGGCCAGTACGACCACCTGCTCGAGGTTTACTCAGAGTTCGCCGAGTACATGAAGGACAGCCACGAAGGCCTAAATCAGGTGCTCGTCGTTGGCGACCCAGCAAGCGGTCTTGTTCGCGGGATTGGCGTCTTTGAGAACGCCGACCAAGCTGAAGCGGTCAATAGCGAAGAGGTCTTCGCTGATTTCAACTCCAAGGTCACTCCGCTTATTTCAGGTAGCCCTGAGCGGGTTGAGCTTCATCTCGTTCACACCTTCACGCGCTAGGCGCGAAAGGCAGCGCCGTCGGGCGAAAAAGCGTCCGGCGGTGGTGGTTGTCTAGGCGAGTGGAGGATTTGGAACAGCAAACGGGGATCCCCGCTTCGCGCCGTGAAGCCCTTGCCATCATCTACCCGGATCTCGACCAATTCGACGACCCGACACTCGAGTGGCGCAGGCTTTTCGCTGAACTGTTTGGCACCTTCATGCTTGTGCTGGTCGCGGCTGGAGGTGGGATGCTGCACGCCGAGGCGAGCGATCAGGTGAGTCTCGCTGCCGCAGTTGTCGCGCCGGGCCTGATGGTGACGGCGATCATCCTCTTCATGGGTGCGGTCTCCGGCGCCCACCTCAACCCAGCCGTTTCGATCGCCTTCGCGCTGCGGCGAGACTTTGCTTGGCGGCGAGTGCCCAGCTACATCCTTGTGCAGCTGATTGGCGCGACGTTGGCCTGCCTTTTCCTGCGCGCCGTGCTCGGTGACGTTGGCGGCCTTGGCGCCACTGAGCCCGGTGCCGGCTATCAGGCGTGGCAGGCGATGCTGATTGAAATGGTCCTCACATTGGGCCTAGTAAGCACGATCCTCGGTACCTCGTCCGGGGCTCAGAACGTTGGTGCGGTCGGCGCGCTCGCGGTTGGCGGCTACATCGCGCTCGCCGGCCTCTGGGCGGCGCCGGTCAGCGGCGCATCGATGAACCCGGCGCGCTCCTTTGGTCCTGATCTGGTCGGCGGTAACTTCACTGATTACTGGGCCTACATCGTCGGCCCGTTGGCCGGTGCGCTGCTGGCTGTCGCCTTCGCTTTCATTCTTCGTGGCCGCGGCGGCGGTCCGACGGCGCGCGCAGCAGCCTCGGGCAGATTGACGTCGGAAACCGACGATGGAATCACTGGCGCCAGCGCCGACGGATAGCTGCAGCGCGTCTACCGGCGCATCGGTCGCGCTAAGTGGTAATGATTGACAGATGCGCAGCTTTCGCAGCGGCATAGTCGTCGCCCTAATTGTTGCCTCTGCGGCCGCTCTTTCGGCGAGCGTGGCTACGGCTCGGGTTCAGAGCCTCGTGCCGCAGCAGTCGTTGCGCGGGATCAAGATCGGCATG
>JBAXGJ010000202.1:0-2895 GCA_037139475.1 Actinomycetes bacterium | reverse complement strand
CGGGCTCGCCGACGAGGCGGCCGAGCTCCTGCGGCGTGCCTTCCGCCACGAGCTTGCCGTGGTCGATGATCCCGACGCGGTCGGCAAGCTGCTCAGCCTCTTCGAGGTACTGCGTAGTGAGGAAGATCGTCGTGCCCTCATCGTTGAGCTTCCGTAGCTCAGTCCAGAGCGAGGAACGACTAACTGGGTCGAGCCCGGTTGTCGGCTCGTCAAGGAAGAGGACGCTCGGCCGGTGGACGAGCGCCATCGCTAGGTCGAGTCGGCGACGCATGCCGCCCGAATAGGTGTTGAGCAAGCGATCTGCAGCCGCGACTAGGTCGACGCGCTCGAGCAGCTCTTCGGCTCTCTGCTTCGCCTCAGCGCGCCTAATGCCGTGGAGGGCGCCTTGGAGCTGCAACAGCTCACGACCGGTCATCAATGGGTCGAGCGCAGCTTCTTGCAGCGCTACACCGATTGAGCGGCGCACCTGCGAAGCCTGCTTCACGACGTCGTAGCCAGCAATGCGAGCGTGGCCGCCGGTTGGGCGCAACAGAGTCGTGAGGATTCGCACTGTTGTTGACTTGCCAGCGCCGTTTGGCCCAAGAAAGCCATAAATCTCTCCGGCCGAAACGGCCAAGTCAACGCCGTCTACTGCGCGAAGGCCTCCCGGGTAGATCCGTTCGAGCCCTTCGACAACGATCGTAAAGCCATCGTCTGCCTCAGCTCTGTTGTCGGAATCCACGCAGAAGACCCTAGCCGCAGTATCGTCCCCAACCGATGGCGCGGAGGTTCTCAAACATTTCCGACATCTTGCCGCGGCGCGAGAAGATCAACGACCTCACCGTCCCCTACCGCTCGAGCTCGCTCTACATACTGATTGTCGCGACATTCCTCACGGCCTTGCTGTGCGCGGTAGCAGTAATCGCAAGCGAACCTTTCGTTGTCCCGTCGGTGGGCCCAACAATCTTCATCATTGTCGGCTTTCCACTTTCGGAGCAGGCGCACCCGCGCAACATCTTGTACTCGACCGCAGCCGCGATCGTCGCGGGCATCATCGCGCTCGCACTGTTCGGCCTGATCGACGTGCCGCCAGACTTGACAGACCTCACCTGGACACGCTCCGGCGCCCTCGTTGTCGCCGTAGCGATCGCTGTCGGCGGAATCATCATGCTGCGCTCGCTGCACGCTCCAGCGGTCGCAACGGCAATGATCATCGCCGCTGGGCTGCTGAAGGATCCAACCGACTGGGTGTCGGTCTTCGTTGGGGTTCTCGTTGTGACGATTGCGGGCGTGGCGATCAACCGGGCCTGCGGCAAGCCGCAGGCGCTCTGGTGGCGGCCGCAGCCACCAGGGCAGTAGAGCGCCCGTTCACAGCGAGGCCGGTGCCGCCTCGTTTGCTGTGCGCTCGACGTCGACTGCACGAACGTAGAGCGACCTCAGCCATGCCGCACCCGTCGCCAAGACCGCCGCGAGAATCGCGCCGCCGAGAAAGATCGCGCTGAAATGACCCCCGTTGGCGAGTGGCGCAGCGGCGGCGCTAGCAATGGCGCCACCGACAAAGACCGAACCTGCGAAAAACGAGACCGTCACCGCCCGCGCCTGCGCGTTGACCTGTGTTGCCCAAAGCTGCATCGTTGGATGGAGGAAGCCGAACCCGGCGCCGAGGGCGAGTGCAGCGAGGATCGCGGTCGCGACAACGGTATCTGCAGCGGCGACGAGCAGCCCGGCGGCGGCGATCGCGGAGCCCGCAGCAATCATCAGCGGCGAAGCGAATCGCTTGATTGCCCTCGTTACCAGCGGCACGCAACAGACGTTCGCGATGCCGAAGCCCGCGGCTGCAGAGCCGGCGACGGCCGCTCCGACGCCCTGCTTCTGAAGCGAAGCCGAAACAAAGGTCAGCGAACCGAGGATCACTGCGCCTTCGATGAACCCGATCACTAGAACGACGAGAACCCAGTACTGACGCAGCGCATTGACCGCGAGGCGAAGGTAGGTGTGCGGCGATCGAACCCGGACCGGTTCCGGCAGTCGAATAAGCGCCAGCGAGAGCAGCAGCGCGAGGATAGAAGTTGCCAGAAAGGCCGCCCGCCAGCTAATCAGCTGCGCGCAGAGCCCACCAATGATTGTCGCGCCAGCTATCCCAGCTGACGCCGATGCGATGTTCAGCGTCAGCGCGTGTTGGCGATCTTCAACGTCAACGGTGTCGCCGACGTAAGTGACGACGGTCGGCACAACCGCTGCGAACAGCAGGCCGCTGAGAGTCCTTGAAGCCATCAGCACAGGGAAGCTCGGCGCGACCGCCGCGGCCACGCAGCAGAGCCCGCCAGCAACGACTGCGAAACGGATCAACTTTGCGCGGCCGAACTGGTCGGAGACTGCGCCCCAGAATGGTTGGCTTAGCCCGTAGGCGACGAAGTAGGCGCTAGCCACTAACGCCGCCGTGCCGAGCGGTACGCCAAAGGCATGGCTGATCGGCACTAGTAGCGGCGGAATCACAAAGCGGTCGAAGCTGGACAGGAAGCTGGCCCCCCGCAGGCGCCACTGAACCGCTTGACTGTTGGAGGCCACGCAGCAACGCTACTCGCCCGCGCGCAGCCAGAGCCGATTCTTTCGGTACGATCATCGCCTCCCGCCGGAGTAGCTCAGCTGGTTAGAGCAGCGGAATCATAATCCGCGTGTCGGGGGTTCGAGTCCCTCCTCCGGCATACCGTAAAGACTGAAAATCAAGCGATCGAGAGCCCGCCGGCCGCGCCCAAATCGGGGGGGTGGCAACAAAGTGGCAACAGCAGAGATCGGGACGGCAGGCCGAGCGCGCTGATCCGGCGCACGTATCGAGCGGATCGCTTACAGTCACGTAATGCGTTCATTTGGGAAGGTCTTCTGTCTGTCGCTTCTATCGGTTTCGCTGCTCGCTGG
>JBAXGJ010000201.1:0-2897 GCA_037139475.1 Actinomycetes bacterium | reverse complement strand
GTAGAAGCCGCGTTCGATCGCTGGGCCGATCGAAACCTTCACGCCGGGATAGAGCTCTGTTACTGCTGCTGCGAGCACGTGTGCGGCGTCATGACGGATCAGCGCGAGCCCATCGTCACCAGAGGTTTTCGTGATGATCTCGATCGGTTCGTCGGCCGTCAACGGAGCGGCGAGATCGCGCAGCTCGCCCTGTTGGCGGTAGGCGAGCGCAGCACGTGCCAAGCCCGGTCCTATCGCTTCGGCCGCGTCTAGCCCACTCGCGCCATCTGCGAGCTCTAGAGCGGTGCCGTCTGGAAGAGTTACCTGCACGGAGCTGATGCTACGCGAGCGGCAGGGAGAAGCCCGCCGCGAGGGTGAGAATTGAGGCGAGATTGATCACTCCCGAGACGGTTGGTGACTTCCCCTGGCGCCGTTTACGAAGCTTCCCGAGCCTGTACGCTGATTTCGTGTTGAAGCTTGAGCCCGGTGTCTGTGTCGCTGACCGCTACCTGCTGGAGACGCAGTTAGGACGCGGATTGCACGGGCAGATATTCAAGGCAACAGATTTGGAGACCTCTGCGACTGTCGCACTCAGAGCGCCGTCGCGAAGCTTCTTGGACGTGCCCGGCCTCGAAGCTGCGGGGTCGGCGCTACCGGTCGCCCAGCTGTTCAGGATGGAGGTCCTTATTCACGCGCCGCTGGACCACCCCCACATCGCACGAATCACCTCGACGGGCGAGGTCGCCGGCACACCGTTTGCCGTGATGGAATACCTCGATGGGGGTTCCGTGGGCAGTGAATACAACGGTAAGACCGATCCTGCGGTTGCCGTAGGGATTACTAGGCAGACCCTCGGCGCGCTCGCTTACCTTCACGATCGCGGAATCGTCCACCGTGACGTAACGCCGTTTAATTTGCTGCTTGACGGCAACGGGGACGTACGATTGATCGACTTCGGCCTAGCGCTTCGTTACGAGCGCCCAGAGGAGTCGCCGATGGTCTCGACGATGCGTAACTCGAGCTCGTTCGGAGCTCCCGAAGAACAGACTAAGGACCCGTTTTCTCCGCGCGCCGACATCTTTTCGACCGCGACCGTGCTCGCAACGATGCTGACCGGCGCTCCGCCGCGCGAGGCACGGACTCACCTGCGCTCCTGCGTCTCCCCGACATTAGCTTCAGTGGTGGAGCGCGCCACGGAAGTAGACCCGGCCCTCCGACAGGCGTCAGCACAGGAGCTGCAGAGTGAGCTTGACGGCGCGGTCGAAGCGTCAGTTAACTCTTAGCGGAGAGCTGGCGCTTAGCGAGCGTCGCGAAGAGGCCACCGGCCGCGAGGAGATCTTCGTACGTTCCTTGTTCAACGAGTGATCCGTTGTCGACGACCAAGATCGTATCGGCGCTCTTAATAGTCGAGAGTCGCTGCGCGACAATGACTGCCGTTCCTCCGTACGAGGACACCGAATCCATCACGACCGATTGACTCACGTTGTCCAGCGCGCTTGTTGCTTCATCTAGCAGTAGGACAGACGCCCTACGCGCAAACGCCCTAGCGATCATCACACGCTGAGTCTGACCTCCGGACAGAGTTGTTGAGCTCACGATCGTGTGCATCTTCATCGGCATCGCCTTGATGTCTTCGGCAATGTCGGCCATCTCGGCGGCCTTCCAAGCCTCCTCTTCAGCGATGATCGCCCCACCGCCGATGTTGTCGAGAATCGAGCCGTTCATGAGCTGAGCTCCCTGGATTACAACGCCGAGGTTGCGACGCAGGTCCACGCCGTCGACCGAACGGATATCTTCGCCGTCGAAGAGAATCGATCCCTCCTCCGGGTACTCCAATCCCGTCATCAGCGTCATCGCGGTTGATTTGCCGCTACCAGATGGGCCAACTATCGCCGTCGTCTTTCCTGCCTCAATCTCGAAGCTCAGGTCGCTCAATACAGTTGGCATCGTCGGTAGGTAGCGGAACGAGACGGATCTAAACTCGATCTGGCCGCGGATCCCGGAGATCGGGTGTGCGTCAGGGATCTCCTGTTGCGTCTCGTTCAAGATCGGTCTTACTAGGTCAAGTGTCGGTCCCGCTGCCGCGATCGCTGGGACCGCTGAACTGAGCCCCGTAATCGCGCCCATTACGGTCCCGAAGGCAGTCGAGAACGCGATGTACGTAGTCGTTGTTATCTCAGGACCCGACGACCCCCAGAGCACGGTGCCCACTATCACGAAGTAGAGCAGCGGAGCGAGCGCGCCGATCGCCGCAAGATAGGCAGCGAGCCGACCGGAGAGCATCGTCTGCGCGGCCTGATTATTAATTTGCTCGGCCTGCTTCAGCAGCGACAGCGCAGTGAAGCGTTTCTCGCAGCCTGCAACGCGGATCTTTGAAATACCAGTGGCTAACTGGACGAACCACGCTGTCGCGTCGCGCTGCGACTCGTTTGCTCCTCGGATCAACGCTGCCATCTGGCGGCTCAGCCGGTACATGAAGACTGCTGTCACTGCCACGACAAGGAACGCCGCCATAGCTAACGGAACGCTGTAGGTGAAGAGCAGGAAGAAGTTCACGAGCGAAAAGATCGCTGCCAAGATTGAGGTGACAGTCTGCGAACTAAGCAGCTGCTTGAGCTGATCAACAGCAGTGACGCGATAGGCCAGATCACCACTCGAGTACTGGCGGAAGAAGCTCAGTGGAAGCGTGAGCGTTCGTGCCCAAACCGCAGCCTCAACTCTCATCTGCGCCAGCTGGGTCAGGCGGGACGTGGCAAAGTTCTGGACTGCGACGAAGGCGCCGGCACTGAGCGCGAGCATCGTGAGAAAAATGCCAACGACGACCATCCCAGAGGTCTTGTTTTCGGGGAGCAGGACGTCGAGGACCGTCGACGTCAGGGCCGGCGTGACAAGCCCCAGCAGCGCGACTCCGAGAGAGC
>JBAXGJ010000200.1:0-2915 GCA_037139475.1 Actinomycetes bacterium | reverse complement strand
CGTTCAATGATGCCGGCCTGCCGAACCGGATCCTCAAGTACGCACGGCTCGGGCGGCGGACTGTCAGCCCGATGCTCTCAGGCGTCACCAGCTGGGCTCCGGCCGTTACTCGCGCCGCTGATGCTGAGCAGTTCGCAGCGGCGCTGCTCGAGCAGGCAGGTGCCCGCACGCGTCCCGACGCCGAGCTTCGCGAATGGGCGATCGCGCAAACAGCGCGGCGCCAGAACGGGCCGCTCTGGCAGCGGCTTGAACAGCTCGGCGTGGCGCGCGACAGCTAGCGGCAGCGGGCCCAGGCTGAGATCCGCCCGTGTGTGGCGATCAGCTTGAAGCCACGCGGCGCAAAGTCGGTGTCGATAGGGACTCCGTCGGCGCGACCGTAGCGGTGATGCGTCTTGTCGCCGACGAAGACGATCGCCACGCCGCTCGTCGGCGAAACGTCAGCCCGAGCGACAACCGATCCGGCCGCTGAGTTGCGGATCCAAAGCGATTCCGGAATCAGTCCGAAGGCCGGGAGGCTTAGCGGCCCGCAGCGCAGTGCAGCGACTACCTTCGGATCGGCAAGGGTCGCCTCAAGGTCATTGTGGACGGCCGATATGTAGCGGATCTCAACGTCGGCACGGCGGAAGCTGTCAGCGCGCTGGACCGTGAGAGCAGCGCCAGCGATTACGACCACTAATGCCGCCAGCGCCCAGCCCCGGCGCAGCCAGCTTCCGCGACCGAGCTGGACCCAGCCGGCCAGCGCGTAGCCGGCAAACAGCAGCAAAGTTATCGAGGGGATCGTTAGATAGCGCGGCAGCAGCGAGAGGCCGAAGATGCCAACGCAGATGAAGGTCAGGATCCCGGTCGCGATCAGTCCCAGTGGAAGGTAGAACGACTTCGCGCTGCGTCGGAAGATCTCGATCAAGATGCCAACCCCGACCAGCATCAGCTGCGGCGTGCGCAGAACGCCTACCAGCGCGTCGATGAATGTCGCCGGCACCTTGGCGATGCCGCGCTCACGACCAAGTTCGGCGGCGAGACTGCTAGTCGCGGTCAGTGCGTAGAGCGGCTGGCCTACCTCCCACCAGTCGAAGAGTCCCCACAGCAGCGGCGCGACGAGGACCAAGGCCAGCAGTCCCAGGTGCGGGCTACGCCGACCGCTCGCATGGTCCTTCGGCCAGCAGCACCAGAGCCAGTAGATGCCTGCCAGCAACCAAGCCTCAGGGCGCAGCAGCCCGGCCGCAGCCAGCAGCACCAGCACCGAGGCGCCGCGTCGTTTGCGCTCCGCCTCGAGCGCAGCAGCGACGAAGATCAAGGCCAAGAACGGCATGTCGGCGAAGCCGCGCGCGGCGTAGAGAATCAAGGTCAGGTTGGTCGCAACCAGCAGCGCCGCGACGATCCCCGGCCAAGCGCCGAATACAACGCGGCCGATCCGCCAGATCGCCCACGCGCAGACGACGAGCGAGAGTGCACATATGAGAACCATCAGCTGAGCGCTGTCGTCCCCGACGGTCGCGCCGAGGATCGCCGCAAGCAGCAGATAGAGCGGGTGAGCGGTCGGAGCTTGGTAGGCGTCTATCGTCGGAACCTGCCCGGCGAAGAGCTCGCGACCCCAGACGAGGTGGTAGTAGGTGTCGTAGCCGGGGTAGCTGTTTGTTAGGAGCCAAACGACGATCGTCAGCGCCACCGCCAGCGCCAGCACGATCAGTTCACGGCGCGAGAAGCTCATAGCCGTCAGCCGCTTTCAGCCTGCTCGGCGCGGGCACCGGCGAGCGACGTGGCGACGCCGAGCAGTACCCAAGTCAATGGATCCTCAAGGAAGGCGGCGTAGATAAAGGTATGGACGACGAGCGCCGTAAAGGCCGCGGCGACGCCGACCTGCATCTCCGGCCAGGGAGCAGCGCGAGCACCCCGAAGGGCGCGGATGAATGCCAACGCCAGCAGCGCGAGGTAGGCGATCAGACCGATCAGACCCTGCTCGGCTGCAACCGTCACCGGAATTGTGTGCGATGCGGAGGCAGCACGCTCAAACGAGACATCGTTCGAACTGCGGTACTGGCGCGCGAAAGAGCCTGCGCCCCAGCCCTGGAGCGGGCGCTCGACAAACAGATTGCCGCCGCCCGTCACGAGCCCTGCGCGCCCGCTTGTGACCCGCTCGGCCGTCCGCCCTCCACTCAGCGCGCCGCTGCCGATCGCCGCGGCGATCCCACCAACGAGGAGTACCGCGACGACGAGGCCAACGGTCCAGCGAACGCTCCAGCGCAGCGCAGCGATCACGGCAAGGCCGGCCAGCAGGGCCACGAAGCTCGACTGCGAGAGCGTGATGAGTAGTCCGCCAAAGAGAACCGCCACGGCGAGCGCACCGAGCGCGACCTGCCGGTTGCGCTTCTGCCAGCAGATCCAAGCTACGAGCAGCACGATTACGACGACGAGGAAGCGGCCGAAGATGTTCGGATCAAAGAAGACCGAATTGACTCGGAAGTAATCGGCGAACTGGTTCGAAGCGATCACCTTCGGGTTTAGGAAGATCTGCTGCGTCGCGAACTCAAAGAAGCCGACCGCCGTCAGCAGCAGCGCCAGCCCGACCAGCACCGCCAGCGTGCGCCCTGCCAGCTTCTCACTCCAGCGTGAACGCGCAATCAGGACGAACAACAGCGCGAACGGCACGTAGAAGAAGACGACGTTCTCGAGTGCTGGCGCGCTGCCAAGGCCGTAGGCGCTTTGGACCGAGTAGAGAACGAGGGCAGCGGCGATCACCCACTCCAGCGCGCGCGGCTGCGGGCCCTCCTCGGTGGCGCCAGCACGGAGCCGTGGAAGCAGCCAGGCGAGCGCGCCTGCGGCGACGACTAGGTAAAGACCAAGCAGCAGATTGGCGGTCGAGTCACCGACCGCAATCGGGATTCGAAATGGCAGTGTGATCACGACCGCGATTGGGA
>JBAXGJ010000199.1:0-2955 GCA_037139475.1 Actinomycetes bacterium | reverse complement strand
GGCCGCAGCAGATGAAACCGCCGGGCGCTTCACCGAAGCAGGCCTGCCAAGCGTCTTCGCCGACCTCGATCTCGACCGCCGCACCGATCGCACCGGCCAGCGCGCATTCGGCGAGCGCGGTCGCGATTCCACCCTCGGCGATGTCGTGGGCGGAGTCGATCAGCCCATCGCGGACGGCGCCGCGGACTGCGGCCTGAGCGTCGCGGACGGCTTCGATGTCGACCTCTGGAAGCTCGTCCGGCAGCGGCTCGCCGCGCAGCTTCGAAAGTTCACTGGCTGCCAGCGACGGTTCGAACGGGCCGACCAGCGCGATCGCCTCGCCCTCCTCGACGAAGCCGAGCCGGCCGGCACGGGTCGCGTCAGGAAGCAGGCCGACCATGCCGATCACCGGCGTTGGGTAGATCGGCCCCGAGGCGCCCTCGTTGTAGAGCGAAACGTTGCCGCCGACGATCGGCGCTTCGAGCGCCGTGCAGGCGTCGGCGATCGCGCGCACAGCCTCGGTTAGTTGCCAAGCGACGTGCGGCTTCTCGGGGTTGCCGAAGTTGAGGTTGTTGGTTGTGCCGAGCGGGTGGGCGCCGACGCAGGCCAAGTTTGAGGCGCACTCCAGCACGACGCCGAGAGTGCCGCGGTAGGGGTCGGCGGCGACGCGCCGGCCGTTGCCATCGATGCTGACTGCCAAGGCGCTGCCGTTTGGCAGCGCCAGCACGGCGGCGTCGGCCTGCTCAGGGCGGCGCACGGTGCGGGACTGGACGATCGGGTCGTACTGCTCGAAGAGTGGCCTGCGCGATGCGACGTTTGGCGAGCCGACCAACGCCAGCAGCGCTTCGCCGATGCTCTCGGAACCGTCGAGCCGGACAAGTGGCGGCGAGTAGAGCGGCTCGCTCGGCTTCTGCGGCGCGAGATCATAGATCGGGCAGTCATCGACGAGCGCTTCGACCGGCATTTCGCCGACCAGCTCGCCGTCGGAGTAGATCCTCATCAGGCGCGTACCGGTGACCTCGCCGATCGCCGCCGAGCTGACCTCCCACTTGTCGCAGATCGCGCGCACAGCCTCTACGTCCTTCGGCTCGATCACGCAGAGCATCCGCTCCTGCGACTCGCTGACCATGATCTCGAATGGTTCCATGTCGGCTTCGCGCAGCGGCACCTTGCGCACATCGATGTCAATTCCAACCTCGCCCTTCGATGCCATCTCGCAGGCCGACGAGGTGAGGCCGGCGGCGCCGAGATCCTGAAGCGAAACGATCAAGCCCAGCTCAAGCAGCTCAAGCGAGCACTCCATCAGCTTCTTCTCTTCAAACGGGTCGCCAACCTGGACTGTTGGCCGCTTGTCGTCATCGGCTTCGCCGAGCTCGGCCGAAGCGAGCACCGAGGCGCCGCCGATTCCATCACGGCCGGTTGAGGCGCCGTAGATCAGCACGACGTTGCCAACGCCGGCAGCGGCGCTGCGCATTAGCTGCTCGCGTGGCCCAAGCCCAAGCGCCATCGCGTTGACGAGGCAGTTCTGCTCGTAAGGACCTTCGAAGTAGACCTCGCCGCCAACTGTTGGCACGCCGATCGAGTTGCCGTAGTGGCCGATCCCTGCGACGGCGTGCTCGAGCAGGTAGCGCGAGCGCTCGCTCTCTTCAATCTCACCGAAGCGCAGCGAGTCGAGCACCGCGATCGGGCGCGCGCCGATCGCGAAGATGTCGCGCAGAATTCCGCCGACGCCGGTCGCCGCGCCCTGGAATGGCTCAACCGCGCTCGGGTGGTTGTGCGACTCGACCTTGAAGGCGCAGATCAAGCCGTCGCCAACATCAACGGCGCCAGCGTTTTCGCCCGGGCCCATCACAACCGCTGGCCCCTCGGTTGGCAGCGTCATGAGCAGCTTCTTCGAATGCTTGTAGGCGCAGTGCTCGCTCCACAGCAGCGAATACATCGCGAGCTCAACTTGGTTCGGCGGGCTGCCCTGCTTCTCGCAGACGAGCTCGTACTCAGCCTCGGTCAGGCCGAGCGCGATTGCGTCCTTCAGCTGCGGCAGCTGCTCAGACATGCGCGCCCTCGATGGCAGAGCGCATTGATTCGAAGATCCTCAAGCCGTCGGTTGAACCGGTCAGCGCGTCAACGGCGTGCTCGGGGTGTGGCATCAGGCCGAAGACGTTGCCGGCCGCGTTGCGCACGCCGGCGATGTCGCGCAGTGAACCGTTGAAGTTCTGCTCCGGGCGGTAGCGGACGACTACCTGGCCATCGGCCTCAAGCTGGTCGAGCGTCGCCTCGTCGGCGTAGAAACGACCCGAACCGTGCTTGGCGGGAATACTCAGCAGCTCGCCTGACGGGCAGGCAGAGGTGAACTTTGTGTCGCCTTCGACGACCTCGAGCTCAACTTGGCGGAAGGTGAAGCGGCGGTTGGCGTTTGGCAGCAGCGCGCCCGGCAGCAGCCCGGCCTCGCAGAGCACTTGGAAGCCGTTGCAGATCCCCAGCACGAGGCCGCCGTCGCCGGCAAACTCGATTACCGATTCCATCACCGGCGAGAAGCGGGCGATCGCACCGGCGCGAAGGTAGTCGCCATAGGAGAAGCCGCCGGGGACGATTACGGCGTCTACGTCTTGGAGGTCGCGGTCGCCGTGCCAGAGCAGCACCGTCTCGCCGACAAGCTGCGCCGCGAGCTGCGCGTCAACCTCGTCGCAGCTCCCGGGGAAGCGCAGAATTCCTGTCTTCACGCGGCGGGAGCGTCTTCGAGCAGCTCGATCTCAAAGTCTTCGATCAGCGGATTGGCCAGCAGCTGCGAGGAGATCGCTTCAAGCTCGGCTGGATTTTCGATCTCCAGTTCGACGAGGCGGCCGATCCGCACCTCGCTGACGCCTTTGAAACCAAGCGCCGGAAGCGCGCGTTCAACGGCAACGCCTTGCGGGTCAAGGATTCCCTGCTTTGGCCTGACGAGAACTCGCGCACGCATCAGATGCTTGCTCCGGTTCG
>JBAXGJ010000198.1:0-2975 GCA_037139475.1 Actinomycetes bacterium | reverse complement strand
GGCGGCCCGGACGGTGGCTACCTCGCCGCGCTCGGCGCTCCCGTTCAGCCAATGCGGATAGCAATCTCGCTGAAGTCGCCGCCCGGTTCGATCACGAAGCTCGGCGCCGAGCAGCGCGCCGCGATCGACGACACCGCCGCTGCGCTGCGTGAGCTCGGCCATCAGGTCTTCGAGCAAGAGATCGACTACCCGGTTGCCGCATTCGTCAGCACCGTCGCCCGTTATCTGCGTTCAGTCACCGACGACGTCGCAACGCTGCCTCATCCCGAGCGGCTTGAGCAGCGCACAACCAACATGGCGCGGCTCGGTGGCCTGATCTCCGACCGTCGCCTAGCGAAGGCCCGCGCCGCGGAGCCGGCGGTCGCCGCGCAGGTCAACACGATCTTTGAGAACGCCGACGCCGTGCTGATGCCCGGCACTGCGGCCGCCCCGTTCAAGATCGGGCAGCTTCACGGGCGCGGCGCGCTCTGGACGCTCAACGCGGCCGCATCGCGAGTGCCGTGGTACGGCGTTTGGAACGCGATCGGTCAGCCAGCGTCATCAGTGCCCGCCGGGTTTGACTCGAGCGGTTTGCCGCTCTCGGTTCAGTTCGGCGCCGCGCCGGGAGATGAGCTCACCTTGCTGCGGATCGCCGCCCAGCTCGAGCTGGTTCGCCCGTGGGTGCAGGCGCGGCCGCAGCTCGACGGCCCAGCGCAGTGAGCGGCGCCGAGCTGCTGGCCGTCGCCGAAGAGGCGGCGCGCGCGGCGGCGGCGGAGCTCGTCGCTCACCAGGCCGGCGCTCACAGCAGCGTTGAATCGAAGAGCAGCCCAACGGATCCGGTCAGCGCCGCCGACTTGGCCGCCGAGTCCGCGATCCGCGCGGTGCTCGCTGAGCGCCGCCCGGACGACGCGATTCTCGGCGAAGAGGGCGACGACAAGCCTGGAACGAGCGGCCTGCGCTGGGTAGTCGACCCGCTCGATGGCACCGTTAATTACCTCTACGGGATTCCGCAGTGGTGCGTTTCGGTTGCCTGCGAGGAGCAGGTCGGCGTGATCTTTGACCCGCTGAGTGACGACCTCTTCAGCGTCATAGCTGGAGAGCAGCCACTGCTCAACGGCGAGCCGATCACAAGCTCGAGCTGCGACCAGCTAGAGCGAGCGCTCGTCGCCACCGGTTTTGGCTACGACCCGTTGGTGCGGCTAGGGCAGGGGGCAATCGTCGCGCGGCTGCTTCCCGAGGTGCGCGACATCCGCCGCGGCGGCAGCGCCGCGCTTGATCTCGCCTGGCTCGCCGCAGGTCGCTACGACGCCTACTTCGAGCGCGGCGTGCAGGCCTGGGATACCGCCGCAGGGCTTCTGATCTGCGAAGGCGCCGGTCTACAAACGCGCGCGCTCGACGCGAGCGGCGCGCAAGGCTCGGGCGTACTCGTCGCGCCACCGGCGATCATCGACGAGCTGTTCGCGCTCGTCTCAGCGGGCTAGGCTTAGACCGATGAAGCACAGCGCCGAAGGCTGGTGGATAGAGGAAGCGGGAGCGCCGGCGCCCTGCCCTCCGCTCGACGGCCCGATCGACGCCGACGTCGTGATCGTCGGCGCCGGTTACCTCGGAATGTGGACGGCGTGGAACCTGCTCGCGCGCGACAACGACCTCAAGATCGTGATCCTCGAGTCCGGGCTTGCTGGCCACGGCCCAAGCGGCCGCAATGGAGGCTTCGTCAACGGCTACTGGGAGTACGTTCCTTCGCTGGCCGAGAAGTTCGGCGCCGAGCGCTCAATTCGCCTTGCCGAGCTGGCCGATCAGTCGATCGTTGAGATCGGCGAATTCTGCAAGAGCGAAAAGGTCGACGCTTGGTATAAGGCGGTCGCGCACGTTGAGATCGCCACCTCGCCTAATCAAGACGGCGACTGGCAGGAGGCGATGTGGGGGCTGAACCGACTTGGAATTGACGATGAGGTCGTTGAACTTTCCCCCGACCAAGTAGCCCAGATTTGCTACTCACCAGAGTTTCGCGGCGCCGCCTTCAAGCCGTTCGGTGCGACGGTTCAGCCAGCACGGCTGGCATTCGGCTTGCGCGCCGCGCTGCTCGCGCGCGGCGTGAAGCTCTTTGAAGAGAGCCCGGTCACGGAGATCGACCAACACGGCGACAGCGTCACGGTTCGCACCGACCGCGGCCGCGTTCATGCCGATTCGGCCGTGCTTGCCGTCAACTGGCGCACGCTGCGCTGGCCAACCTTCGCCCGCGAGCTAAGCGTCGCTTCAAGCCATATCGTGCTGACCGAACCGGTCCCCGACGTGCTCGAGGAGATCGGCTGGGTCGGCGGCGAAGCGCTGAGCGACTGCCGCCGCATGCTGCACTACTTCCGCACCACCAACGACGGGCGGATCGCCTTCGGCTGGGGTGGGGGAAGGGTCGCCAAGGGCGCTAAGCACGACCCACGAATCGACGTCGATCCAGAGGTGATTGAGCAGACTGCGGTAACGCTGCGCCGCTTCTTCCCGCAGCTCGAAGGACGCGCGATCACACACGCCTGGGGCGGCCCGATCGACGTCGCGCCAAACTCGCTGCCGATCTACCGCAGCAGCGGTTCGGTCCACGCCGGCTGGGGCTTCACCGGCCACGGGGTCGGTCCTTCACACCTCGGCGGCAGGATCCTCAGCGGGCTAGCGCTCGGCGTCGAAGACGAAGTAACCGCCTGCCCGCTGGTCGAGCCGAAGGTCAAGTATTTCCCACCTGAGCCGGCCCGTTCGATCGGTGGCAACCTAATCCGCGCGGCGCTGATTCGAAGCGACGATGCCGACGGACGCGGCGAGAAGCCCGACCCGGTAACGGCAGCAATCACGAAGCTGCCGAAGCTGATCGGCATGAACCTGCCGCGCTGAGCGGCTCGCTCTCAAGTACCCGGGGCGGGAGTCGAACCCGCACATCCTTTCGGACAGGGGTTTTTGAGACCCCCGCGTCTACCATTCCGCCACCCGGGCAGGGCAGTCACATCGTA
>JBAXGJ010000197.1:0-2993 GCA_037139475.1 Actinomycetes bacterium | reverse complement strand
GGGCGTGCCAAAACTTGGGGTTCAGCCGAACGCGGGTGAAGTAGCGCGAGAGCGCGCCGACGTTGGGGGCGATCGACATTCCGTTGTCGTTGAGCACGACGACCATCGGCGTGCCGAGGCCACCAGCCTGATGGATTGCTTCAAAGGCAACCCCCCCGGTCATCGCCCCGTCGCCGATTACAGCGGCGACGCGACCTTGGTTGGGGCGCCCGAGCACGCGCATCCCCTCCTTCAGTCCAACGCCGTAGCCAATCGAAGTTGAAGCGTGGCCGGCACCCATGATGTCGTGCTCGCTCTCTTCGATCGAGCAGAAGGGAGCCAGGCCGCCGTAGTGGCGGATCGTCGCCAGCTGGTCGCGGCGGCCGGTGAGCACCTTGTGCGGGTAGGCCTGGTGGCCAACATCCCAAAGAATCTTGTCGCGCGGCGAGTCCAGCACCGAGTGAAGCGCGACGGCGAGCTCGCAGGTGCCAAGGTTGGCGCCAAAGTGGCCGCCGATCTCACCGACGGTGTCGATGATGTACTCACGCACCTCTTGGGCGAGCTGCTGAAGCTGAGCGTCGTCAAGACCGTTGAGGTCCTGCGGGCCGTTGATTGTGTCGAGGATTCGGTCCATTGAAGGTCTCCGCGTGTATACGCAGCTGCTTAGTCTAACTCTCACCGCCGCAAGCAAAGAGTGGGAATCAGTGAGGCGACCTTAGCCGCCCGCCAAGCTTGTACTTTCTTAGCTGTGGCCCGCGGCCGCGTGCCCTTCCTGCACGTGCAGAGTGGCTCTTCTCTCCTCTTGTGACCGACCCAACGAAAACCCAACACGTAGCAACCGCAACCGCTGACAAAAAGGCGCCGCGCGCGTCGCGCGGTGTACGGCCCGAGATTCAAGCGCTGCGCGCGATTGCTGTCGCAACCGTCGTTGTATTCCATTACTGGCCTGACGCCATCTCCGGCGGCTACATCGGGGTTGACGTCTTCTTTGCGATTTCGGGCTTTTTGATAACGGCCCACCTCGTCCGCGAGGTCGACCGGACAGCGAAGGTTTCGCTGGCAGGGTTCTGGGCCAGGCGGGCGCGACGGATCCTGCCGGCAGCTCTCCTTGTGCTGCTGTTCTGCGCAGTTGTCACATACATCTGGGTTCCGCTGAACCTTTGGGAACAGTTCTTCACCGAGATTCGCGCCAGCACGCTCTACGTGGAGAACTGGAACCTCGCTGCGGCTGCAGTCGACTATCTGGGCGCCGAGAACCGCCCGTCCCCAGTCCAGCACTACTGGTCGCTGTCTGTGGAAGAGCAGTTCTACATCGTCTGGCCGGTACTGATTCTGATCGCAATGGCCGCCGCACGAACGGCTTCAGAGCTCGTGCGTCGCCGTGCGATCGCAGTCCTGCTCGTCGTCCTGACGGTTGCAAGCTTCATCTACTCGGTGATCGCGACAGCCAACGACCCTGCGGCAGCGTTCTTCATTACGCCGACGCGCGTGTGGGAGTTCGGCGCAGGAGGGCTACTGGCGCTCGCCGCCACGGCGAATTCACGGCCGGCGCTGCGCAGCCTCGTTTCATGGACTGGCATCGCGATGATTCTCATCGCTGCATTCTTTTACACGCCGCGAACACCGTTCCCTGGCGCTGCGGCCCTGCTACCAATCCTCGGCACGTTGGCAGTGATCTGGGCAGGCGCACCGCAAGTGCGCTGGGCTCCGCTTGGCTGGATGCGACTGCGAACAGTCCAATGGATCGGCGACACCTCGTATTCGATCTACCTCTGGCATTGGCCGCTCCTGATCCTCGCCCCTTTCGTGCTACTGCGCGAGCTGGACACTCCGATCAAACTTGCGTTGATCGCGCTCGCCCTGCTACTCGCCGGCCTGACGAAGAAGCTCGTGGAGGACCCCCTCCGCTCGGGGCCCTTGCTGGCAGGCAAGCGGCCGCGAAAGACCTTCATTTTCGCTCTAATCGCGACGGCGATCGTGTTGCTTGCCGGCTTTGGGGCACTGGCAGTGCTTGAGCATCGAAAGGTGGTCGACCGTCAAACGACCGCGAGACTGCTTGACGGCGGCGTGCGCTGCCTCGGCGCAGCGGCGCGCGATCCCGAGCACCAACCTTGCATCAATCCGAAACTGCGCTATTCCGCGTCACCGTCGCCTGCCACGGCGCGTGAGATGTCGGCTCCGCACGACCCAACGGCCGCAAACCGAAGTGAGCTCTGTCAGGGCGGATTGAAAATTATCGGCCAGCTTCAACTCTGTACGTTCGGCGTTCCCGCCAATGAAGCGAAGCGGCAGATCGTCGAAATTGGCGACAGCCACGGGCGGCGCTGGCGGCCAGGGCTAAACGTCGCAGCGCTCCAATCCGGCTGGCGCGTGACCTCGATCGTTCGACGCTCCTGCCCATTCAGTTCGCGGCGACGAGGCGGGGCTACCGACCGCCAGGGGTGCGACCAGTGGAAACCTCAACTGGCTAAGTGGATGGCGGCCAACCCGCAGATCGACACCCTATTTGAGGCCCAGTCAACCGGCACCGGCAAGAGTTCAATCGGCTTCGATAGCGAACTACAGGGCTACTTGGACGGGTTTAAGATGCTGCCGACCTCGATCAAGCACATCGTCGTGCTGCGCGATAACCCGCGTGCCAGCCGAAAGACTCTGGACTGTGTGGAGCGAGCCGTTGCCGCCGGAAAACCGACCGCCGGGGCCTGCGCGCTGCCGCGTGCTGCGGTTCTAATCCCAGATCCGCTTGCAGCCGCCGCACGAAAGCTCAACAAGCCGAACATTGGTGTTGTAGACCTGACGCCGTTCTACTGCAGCGCGCGCTTCTGTTTCGTCGTGATTGGAGGAGTGCTCGTTTACTCCGACGAACATCATCAAACCGACCTTTGGAACCGCACCCTCGTGCCCTACCTACTGCGGGCGCTTGAGCGCGGAAAGTGGCTTGATCGCTGATCAGACCACACTTCGCCGCAGCGGCTAGCTCTCTCGCGCGGCGATGAAGTCGGTGATCCGCTCGA
>JBAXGJ010000196.1:0-2994 GCA_037139475.1 Actinomycetes bacterium | reverse complement strand
GTCCCATTGCCGCGTGATGCTCGCAGGAGTCGCTGCTCAATGTCGGCACAGCACGTGCCAGCGCGGCTAGTCTCTCAAATCGTGAAAGCCCCAAGCGAGATTTTCAAGGCCTACGACATTCGCGGCCTCTACGGCGAACAGATTGACGGCGACCTCGCGGAGGAGATCGGCCGAGCCTTCGTCCGTGTGCTCAGTCAGATGACCGGGCGCGACACGGCCGACCTTGGAATTGGCCTAGGCCACGACATGCGACTCGAGGCGCCTGAACTCGCCGAGCGCTACCTCGCGGGGATGCTCTCCGAAGGCGCGCACGTAATCGACATCGGCGAGGTTGGCAGCGAGATGCTCTATTGGCTCGTCGGCAGCCGCGAGCTCGACGGTGGCCTGATGTGCACCGCCTCGCACAACCCGAAGGCCTACACCGGAGCGAAACTAGTCAAGCGTGGAGCGATTGCGCTTTCCGGCGACAGCGGCATCACAGACATTCGCGACATGATCGAGGCCGGCCTTGGGCCCGCCCCCGGCGGCGGTACCTCTGAGTCGATCAAGATCTACAACCCATTCCGCGCAGCGGCGCTTGAGTTCATCGATGCCGACGCAGTCAAGCCGCTGAAGGTTGTCGTCGATGGCGGCAACGGGATGGCCGGCCCAATGGTCGGGCCGCTGCTTGAGTACCTCGGACTGGAACTCGACAAGAACTACTTCGTCCCGGACGGCAACTTCCCGGACCACGAGCCGAACCCAATGCTTCCTGAGAACCGTGCGTTCATCATGGAACGTGTCGTTGAAACGGGCGCCGACATCGGCATCGCCTGGGACGGCGACGCCGACCGCTGCTTCTTCATCGACGACAAGGGAGAGTTTGTCGCCGGCGACTTCCTAACGACGCTGCTGGCCGAAAGCCTCCTGGCTAAGCAGCCTGGCTCGACGATTCTCTACGACGTTCGCGCCTCTCGCGCGGTTGCCGACACGGTTGAACGGCTCGGCGGGACGGCGCTTGAAAACCGCGTCGGCCATGCCTTCTTCAAGACGCGGATGCGCGACGAAGACGCGATCTTTGGCGGCGAGGTGTCAGGTCATTACTACTTCCGTGACTTCTACTGCGCCGACTCGGGCACGATTCCGGCGCTACTGATGTTGGAGATCCTCTCGCAGGCCGAACGGCCGCTGAGTGAGATGTTGGCCGAGCTAAAGGCGAAGTACTTCATCTCCGGTGAGATCAACTCTGAGGTCGACGACGCGCAGGCCAAACTCGAAGAGATCGTCGTCGCCTATGAGGCGCAGGGCGCGAAGATCGGCCGGCTCGATGGAATTAGCGTCGACTTCGATGATTGGCACTTCAATGTTCGCGCCTCGAACACCGAGCCACTGCTGCGTCTCTGCTTGGAGTCGCTCGTTTCTGTCGAAGACATGGAAGCGCGCCGCGATGAGGTACTCGGGCTGATCCGCGCGTGAGCGCGCTCTGGGATCACGCCTCCCCCGAGGCCGCCAGCGCCCGCGAGCGCGGCATCCACTGCATTCCCCTGCCTACTCCATTTGGCATCGGGCCAATCAATACCTATCTGCTCGACGATGATCCGCTGACGCTGATCGACACCGGCCCAAACTCCGGGCTTGCGCTCGACGCGCTGGAGTCGGAGCTCGGCAAGCTCGGCAAGAAGATTGAAGACCTCGAGCTAATAGTCGTAAGCCATCAGCACATGGACCATCTCGGGCTGACCGAGATTCTTGCCCGCCGTTCCGGCGCTCCGGTCGCCGCGCTCGGCTCGCTTGTTCCATGCCTTGCGCAGTACGACGAATGGATGGAAGCCGACGACCGCTTCGCCGCCGCCGTGATGCTGCGTCATGGAATCCCCGAAGAGACCTGCCTTGCGCTGCGCAGCGTCTCACGCTCTTTCCGCGGCTGGGGCGCGGCGACGACCGTCACGCAGCCACTTGAGGAGGGCGACGTACTGAAGCTGCGTGACCGCACGCTGACGGTCCACCACCGGCCGGGCCACTCTCCCTCAGACACGATTTTCTTTGACGCCGACAACCGCACGCTGCTGGCAGCCGACCACCTGATCGCGAGTGTCTCATCGAACCCGCTGATCGCGCGCCCGCTTGACGCGCCGCTCGAGCAGGCCGAGGATGCAGGAAAGCTAGCGCGGCCAAAGTCGCTGATGATCTACCTCGAATCGCTCGCGAAGACGCGTGAGATGGAAGCAATCGACCTGATCCTCCCCGGGCACGGCCCCGGCTTCACCGACCACGTCGAACTGATCGATGAGCGCTTTCGCCTCCACGAACGCCGCGCCGACAAGCTTTATGGCCTGATCGCCGAGCGGCCGCGCAGTGGCTACGACCTGGCGCAGTCGCTCTGGGGCAATGTCGCAGTCACGCAGGCCTACCTAACGCTTTCGGAAGCACTTGGCCACGTTGACGTGTTGATTAGTGAAGGTCGCGTCGCCGAACACTTTGACGACGACGGAATTGCCTACTTCGAGTCAACCAGCTCGCCGACGAGCTGATCGAGCGATAGCGCCGTCTGCTCCCAGTTGAACTGAGCTGCGCGGGCGATCCCAGCTTGGGCGAGTTGCTGGTTACCAATCGCGGCGAGGATCTGATCGGCGATTGCGAGCGGGTCGAGCGGGTCGGCGTAAAGCGCGGCCGACGCTCCGATTTCGGGCAGAGCGCCGGCGCTCGAAAGGACGGTCGGGACGCCGCTGGCCATCGCCTCAAGCGCCGTTAGGCCAAAGCCCTCGTGCAGCGACGGCAGAACGAACGCGCTGGCGCCAGCGTAAAGCCCGGGCAGCAGCGCATCGTCTACGTAGCCGAGGAAGCGAACCGCGCCGGCAGCCGCTTGCTCTTTGAACTGTGGCCGGTCGCCGCCGGCAACGACGAGCTCGATTCCCTCTGCCGCCAGCAGCCGCGCGGCCGGCTCCAGCGAGGCGAGATTCTTGCGCGCAGTGCGACTGGCGACGCAAAGCACGTATGGCTCTGCGAGGGCTAGCT
>JBAXGJ010000195.1:0-3005 GCA_037139475.1 Actinomycetes bacterium | reverse complement strand
CGCTGGCAGTGTTGAAGCTCTCGCCAACGGCGACGATGCGGCCGTCGACGGCCGCCGCGAGCGGCGTCTTCGGCGCGATCCCCTGAAGGCTTCCGATCAGGTAGATCTGCAGTACGCCGCTGGCGTGGTTGATCCGCGAGTAGAGCTCGGGGTGGGCAATCGAGCCGTTCCCGCTGGTTGTGGTCTTCGGCAGCGACGAGACCTGCTTGCCGATCAAATTCTGGTTGGGCCCGAGCCGGTAAAGGCCTTCCTCGCCGCCGGGAAAGGTTGTCGTCCACTGGCGGACCAATTCGTCGCGGCGCCGCATAACGTCGGCCGACGGAGCGGTGATCCTGCGCTCCAGGCGGCCGCTGCGAACCGCGACCATCGTGTCGGGGTGGGGGTCACTGAGCGGGATGCCATCAAACTTCAGGCCCTCGCCAGTCTTCGTGACAGCGGCAATCGTCGGCGCAATGTCAACCGAGCGCGTCGGGACGGTGCTGATCGCTCCCTTCGTCTGCCCGGGCATCTTGACGAAGAGCGGCGTGTTCGAAAGCTCGGGGAGGTTCCCGGGGGTGACCGGGCGGCGCGAGTCGCCGGGGCGGAAGCTGACGCCGTGGTCGGCGGTGACGACGAAGAGCGAGCGCTCCCAAATGCCGGCATGCTCCATCCGCTTGATGATGCTCGCAAGCACCGTGTCGGCAAACTCGGCCTGGAGCATCGCGCGCTCGAGCGCGAGGTTCGTCAGGTAGTCGTCGCGCGCCCAGAGCTGGTCGTTGAGGCCTGGCGAGTCGCCCTTGCCGATTGGCAGGTACTGGTTCCCCTGCGGGGTGAAGCGCCAAGGGACGTGGGGCATAAGCATGTGAATCACGTAAAGCGGCGGCTTGCCCTTCCCAGTGATTGAGTTCTGCATCTTCGCCGCGGTCCTCAGCAGGTCGTTCTTGCTGCCCGAACCGGTGATGTCGGCGATCACCGGGTCGTCGGCAAAGCGCGCCTTTGGGTCTTGGACCCTCAGGACCTCGTCCGGGTCAGACGAGCCGGCAGAGGCGGGGGTGAAGTCACCGTAGGTGGCATTGACCGGTGGAAGCTGGTCGCCGAGCGCAGCCGGGAGCACGGCGTGGCCGGCGACAACGGTGAGGTCGTTGTAGAGCGCCTTCAGGCGGGTTGGGGTATCCCCGACGGGCGCCGGTTTGCAGATTGACGGCGGGCAGATTCGCGTGACGGCCTCAACGTTGCCTACGCGGTGGCTGGCTGCGAGGAAGGTGTAGATGCTCTCGTTGAACTTCCGGTCCGGCTCGGCCTTGTCGGCAGGTGCGAGGCCGGTGAGGATTGCCGGAACGGCTGTGAAGGTCGCGTCGCTGACGGTCGTGTTGTTCTTGTACCAAGTGGCCGTCTTGCCTAGGTCGGCAAATGCCGGGAAGCGCGCAGCGTTGATGTTCATGTTCTTGTCCATCATCATCGCGACCGGGAACTCGTCGTAAATCACCAGCACGACTGGTGTTGAGTTGCCTGACTGGCCTTGAGCGCCGGCCGAGCCGGAGCCCTCGCTGCTCGGCATGATCACGTCAGATACCGGCGAGGCGAAGATAAAGAGCGCGAGGAAGATGAACGTGGCAGGGGTCAGGACCGTCATGAAGCTGCGCATCCCGGCGGTCTTCCAAAAGGCGAACGCGACCAGTGCGCCGATCGCCAGCGCAACGAGCAGCGCCGGCGTGCTGGCAGCGAACGAACCCTTCACGAACTGAAGCGCAATCAGGGCCGTCAGCAACGCGACGAAGACCAAGTGGACAAGGCGTGAGGCCGTTAGCGAGGCGGCGCGCACCATCAGTTCGATCAGCGTCAGAACGAGCGGCGGGATCAACGTCACGCCGATCGCGAAGATCAGGATGTCGCCGGGGGTATTGCCGCGCGCAACGAAGAAGGCGTTGTCGGTGCCGAGAACGTCAAACAGAGGGCGCACGAGCCCGAGCGACCAGAGCGCGGCGAGTTGCAGCCCAAGAATCCACCATGCGGGCCACTTGCTTTGTACCTCGGGAGCTGTTGCGTCAGGCGGTTGGGTGCCGCCGTGGCTCACCTGCCGGCGCTGCCCAGCGGCGCGATGCGATTTCCGCCGCTGACGGCAAAGAGTTCAACCTTCGCGCTCTTGCCGGGCAGGCTTTCCGGCGGCAGGATGATCGTCACGCGGATACCGCGCGGGGTTGAGACGCTCTGGCCGACGGCGGCGATCGTTCCGTTGACGGCGGCCGCCAAGGGGAGGCCCGCATTGGCGCCGCTGATTGAGCCGGTCAGATAGATCTGTTTGACGCCGAGCCCCGGCTGCAGGCGTGAGTAAAGCTCGCTGTTGTCGAGTTTGGCGCTGGCGCTGGTCGTCGCTTTCGGCAGCGAGGTGACCGTCTTGCCGATCAGGTTCTGATTCGGACCGATCCGATAGAGCCCTTCCGGCCCGGGCGGGAAGATCGCATTCCACTCGCGCGCCAGCTCGTCGCGGCGGCGAATAACGTCAGCGAACTGAGCGTGAATGAATTTCTCTTGGCGCCCGTTGCGGACATAAACATCGCTGCTCGTCGGCTCGTCGCTGAGTGGAACGCCGTCGAACTTCAGCCCCTTGCCAGCGCCGGTGACCTGCGCAATCGTCGGGACAATGTCGATTGAGCGCCGCAGCTTAAGATCGACCGCTCCAGTCGTTTGGCCCGGCAACTTGACGAACAGCGGCGTGTTCGCGATCTCGGGGTAATTCTCGTTGGTTACCGGCCGGCGCGAGCCGCCGGGGCGGAAGCTGACGCCATGGTCGGCAGTCATGATGAAGAGCGCCTTGTCCCAGATCCCGGCCTGCTTCATCCTCGTGATCACAGAGGCCAGCACGCGGTCGCTGTATTCGGCCTGGATCAGGAAGCGCTGCAACGCAACGTCGACCATGTATTTGTTCTTGGTCCAGACGCCGCCGTCACGGTCGGCGAGCCCGGCGGCGTCACCACCATCGGTCAGGTACTGATCGCCCTTCGGCCCAAAGCGCCAAGGAACGTGGG
>JBAXGJ010000194.1:0-3009 GCA_037139475.1 Actinomycetes bacterium | reverse complement strand
AGGAGATGCTCGCTGCCGCCGAGGAGCTCCGCTTTGAACACGCCGCCCGCCTGCGTGACGAACTGCGCGACCTAAAGCGGCAGATGGACGGCCTCGAAGCTGCTGGCCTGCGGCCTGAACCGGCTACTGATTGATCTAGCTGCCGGTAGACTTTTCCTTTCGATGCGCAGATTCATCATTGCGGCACTGGCCGTCTCACTAGTCAGCGTTAGCGCGCAAAATGCGGAGGCCGCGACCCCCGATCATTTCTTCGGTGTGATGGCCGATGGCCCCCTCCTCGCTAGCGACACTCTTTTCGCCAAGGAAGCTTCGCTGATGCGTAGAAGCGGCGTCGAGACGATGCGGATGCCGATCGAGTGGCCAGATCTTCAGCCCTACGCCAGCTTCAGCGATGTTCCCGCTCGGGAGCGTTCGCGGTTCGTTGACGTGGGCGGAGTCCCAACCGCATTCGCTGCGACCGACGCGCGCATCAAAGCCGCTGCACTGAGCAACGTGGAGGTCCTCGCCCTAGTGATGCGGTCGCCGCTTTGGGCGGGGCGCGACCCACGCAACTACATGACTCCGCCGCGTGACCCAGCGGCCTACGGTCGGTTCCTGTCGGCACTGATTGGACGCTACGGGCCGGCTGGCAACTTTTGGGCAGAGCATCCGGAGCTCCCGGTTACGCCGCTTCGTAACTTTCAGATCTGGAACGAGCCGAACCTGACCCACTTTTTCCCCGTGCGGGACTGGGCGCCGGCCTACACCAAGCTCCTGCGAGCTTCTTACCAGGCAGTCAAAGCCGCTGATCCAGGTGCGACAGTCGTCACGGCGGGGATGCCGAACTTCGTCTGGAGCGATTACGCGAAGCTCTTCAAGGCGGGGATGACCGCCGATGGCTATTTCGACGCCGTCGCCGTGCATCCGTATACGGACAAGCCAACGGGCTGCATCGAGATCCTCCGCAGAGTCCGAAGCGTGCTCGACGCCAACGGCGCGAGTCAGACGCCGATATGGGTAACGGAGACCGGCTGGCCATCGGCCCGCGGCAAGGCCAAGGTTCTGGTCCAGCACAATGGCTGGGTCACGACAAGAGCCGGCCAAGCACTCAAGGTCTCCCAAGTCTTTCGCGCTTACGCGAGCAATGCAAGCCGATTGAAGCTCGCTCGTGCCTACTGGTACACATGGGCCAGCCGGGACCGGGGGACCACCAACGCCTGGGACTACGCGGGATTGCGCGCGGTTAGCAGCAGCGGCCGGCTCGTTGACAAACCGGCGCTGAGCGCATACCGCCAAGTCGCACGAAGCCTGCGGGCAGCCGCGCGCTGAACGCGAAACCGCATCGCCAATCGGCTACGAGCTGCGCCGCGCAAGGGTAGACTTGCCTTATGAATAGTCCTCCGTCAGCAGATGCGGACCAGAGCCGTACTGAAGCGCTGGCTCGCCTCGAAGAGGTCGAGCGAGGGCTCGAGCGGCTCGCAGCAACCGTTCGTGCGCAGACCGCTGAACTTCAAGGCGAGCTAGGTGAGGTTCGGCTCAGCGTGATTGCCCTCCACAGCCAAGCCGTCGCGCCGCCGCTGGCGGAAGCCCCGGTTGTGGACGACGCGCCTGAGGGCAGCGCCGAGGGCGCAAGGCTAGTGGCGCTCGACCTGATCGGCCGTGGAATCTCGCTTGACGACTCGAAAGAGCGTCTGCGCGAGGCGTTCCCTGGAATCGACGCTGAGCGAGTGCTGCGCGAAGTTGGCGCAACTCCGGCCTCTTAGGAGCGTTGTAGTAACTGTGCGCATCTTGGCGACCCTAATCGCGGCGACGGCCTCGGCCGCACTTCTGGCTGCCTCTGCCCAGGCGGCGACAGTTTCGCCATCGTTCTTCGGCGTGATGGCCAACGGTCCGCTAGACGGCCCGGGCGTCGATCTCGTCAAAGAAGGCGCTGTAATGCGCGCCAACGGTGTAGGCACAATCAGGTTGCCTGTTCAGTGGCCGCAGCTTCAGCCGTATGCCAGCTTTGAGCAGATCCCCGAGGGCGCGCGTGGTCACTTCACCAACGTTGGCGGGGTACCGACCGACTTCTCGGTGACCGACGCCCAGATCGGCGCGGCGGCGCGCAACAAACTTGACGTCACAGCTCTAGTACTGAGAGCGCCGGCTTGGGCAGCGCTCAATCCGAACGAGACCTTCTCACCACCGCGCGACCCGGTTAGTTACGGCCGGTTCCTGAGAGCGCTGATCGGCCGCTACGGGCCGAACGGAAGTTACTGGGCTGCCAACCCTTCCGTGACGAAGCGCCCGCTGCGGAACTTCCAGATCTGGAACGAGCCGAGCCTCCCGCGGTACTTCCCGGTCAAGTCTTGGGCGCCCGCCTACGCCAAGTTGCTGCGCGCCTCCTACACCGCGGTTAAAGCCGCCGACCGTGGCGCCACGGTGATCACGGCTGGGCTTCCCAACTTCTCCTGGCGTGATTACGCGACGCTCTTCAAGGGCGGCGTCAAGGGCCGTGGCTACTTCGACGCCGTCGCCGTCCATCCGTTCACCGGCACCGCTGATGGGAGCGTCAAAATCCTCAGTCTCGTCCGTGCTGTCCTCGATGCCAACGGCGCTCGCAGCGCGCCTCTCTGGGTGACGGAGATCTCCTGGCCATCGGGCCGTGGCAAGGCAGACGCGAACCAGAACTGGCTGACGACCGAGGCCGGTGAAGCGCTCAAAGTCGACCAGGTCTACCGCGCCTACGCGAAGAGCGCCAAGCGGCTGAAGCTCGCTCGCGCCTACTGGTACAACTGGGTCAGCAGCGACCTTGGCAATCAGGATTCATTCGAGTACGCCGGTCTGCGCCGGCCAGGCGCTGACGGTAGCTTCGTCGACAAGCCGGCGCTCGCGGCTTACCGCAAGGTTGCTCGCGCGCTAACGCGTTAGTCGGTTCGTCGAGTTGCCGCAGCTGCAAGGGCACCGGCGGTCAATAGACTGGCCGTGATGGCCTCCTCAAACTCAATCGTCGTCAGTGGCGCCCGCGAGCACAACCTCAAAGACATCTCG
>JBAXGJ010000193.1:0-3015 GCA_037139475.1 Actinomycetes bacterium | reverse complement strand
CGAACGGGTAGAGGATTCCGGCCGCACCGAGCTTCAGCCTCGCGACCTGCTGAATGTTGCCGGTCACCAGCGAGCAGTGGAATCGCTCGTGCGCATCCACCTCGGCCAGCGTCTCGGCGGCGTTTGGCGCTAGGCGGTCGCTGAGATCATCAGGGACGAGCCGCTCGTAGTGGCTGGCGGTGGCGACGATGAACTCATCGCGGCGGCGATCAAACTCCTCGGCGGGAACGCCAGCAAGCTCGAGGATGTCGCGCGCGATCGCCTGATCGGTTCGCCCCGCGGCTTCTACCCCGTGTGCGCGCGGTGGCGGTTCGACCTCCCAGACTTCGCAGAGCGCTGCAACGACCGCGGCGGCGTGCGCGTCGGCGCCTTTGAGCAGGAGCGTCCCATCGATGTCAAAGAGCAGCAGCAAGTTTGTGCTTAACGCTCAAACGAGACGTCGGCCGGCAGCCGCAGCGCGAAAGCCGCCAGCAGCTTTGCCGTGTTCTCCACGTCGTCGAGCTGAACGACCTCAACGGGAGAGTGCATGTAGCGCAGCGGCACCGAAACGAGGCCGGTTGGGACGCCGCCGCGTGAGCGGTAGATCGCGTCAGCGTCGGTGCCTGTATGGCGGCCCGATGCCGCCAGCGTGTAAGGAATCTTCTCGGCCTCGGCCGCTTCGATCAGCAGCTCCGAGATCAGCGGGTGAAGGCTCGTGCCGCGCTCAATAACGGGGCCACTACCGAAGTGGTGTTTGCCGAGCTGGTTCTCATCGATCCCTGGCGCGTCGGTCGCGTGCGTCACGTCAACGGCGATCGCGAGGCCCGGCTCAAGCGAGTGGGCGATTGTCGTTGAACCACCAAAGCCGGTCTCTTCTTGGACGGCGGCCACGGCGATCACTTCGCCGGCCGCTCCGCCGGCCTCGGCGACGAGCCGCGCGGCCTCATAGGCGACGTAACAGCCAAGGCGGTTATCCATTGAGCGCGATGCGACGCGGCCGCTCTGCAATTCAACCGGGTCTCCAGCGATCACGGCCACATCGCCTACGCGCACCAGCTTCGCGGCTGCTTCGCCGTCAACGGCGCCGATGTCGATGTGCATCGCCTTCATCTCAGGCACCTTCTTGCGGTCGTCGGCGTCGAGCAGGTGGATCGGCTTCTTGCCAACGACACCCGGCACAACACCGTCACGGGTCGCAACGGCGACGCGCTGGCCAACCAATACCTGCGCGTCCCAGCCGCCGACGCCGGTGAAGCGGAGGAAACCTGACTCTTCGATGTGCGTGACGATCAGCCCGATCTCGTCGATGTGGCCGACGATCGCGAGCGATGGCCCGTCGCCTGTCGCAGGCACGCGGGCGGTCGAGCTGCCCATCACGTCGGCCTCGACGGAGGCCGAGAAAGCGGCTGCGGCGTCGCGCCAGACGGCGGCCGGCGTCGCCTCGTAGCCGGACGGCCCGTGAGCGGTTAGGAGATTGTTCAGAACTGGAGGGATAGTCATCGCTAGCGAGCCTAGCGACCGGCCGCCCGCGTAGTCCTCGAATAAGGCACAATGGAGCCAACAGGGCGCACTCAGAGCAATAAGGTGCTAATCCAGTCGGATTTACGCTATTTTATCTCCCCCGCCCGCAATAAGGAGCTAATAGAAGAAATGTCAGAGCCATCCCAGCGCCCAGAAACAATCGCCCTCCACGGAGGCCAGGAGCCAGATCCGACGACCAACGCACGCGCCGTCCCGATCTACCAGACGACCTCCTACGTCTTCGATGACACCCAGCACGCAGCCGATCTCTTCGCGCTAGCGGTTCCGGGCAACATCTACACGCGGATCATGAACCCGACCTCCGGCGTGCTCGAGCAGCGCCTAGCCGACCTCGAAGGCGGCATCGGCGCCGTCGCAGTCGCCTCCGGCCAGGCTGCAGTCACCTACTCGGTGCTGAACATTGCTCAGGCCGGCGACAACATCATCTCCGTCAGCCAGATCTACGGCGGCACCTACAACCTCTTCGCCCACACGCTGCCCCAGTACGGGATCGAAGTTCGCTGGGTCGACGCCGATGATCCTGCTGCGGTCGCCGCGGCAGCCGACGAGCGGACGAAGGCCGTCTTCGGCGAGACGATTGGCAACCCTCGCCTAAACGTGCTCGACATTCCAGCTTGGGCCGAGGCCGCGCACAGCATCGGCGTTCCATTCATCGTTGACAACACGGTCGCAACGCCGGTCGGCGCGCGGCTCTTCGATCAGGGCGTCGACATCATCGTCCACTCGCTGACGAAGTTCATCGGCGGCCACGGCACCTCGATCGGCGGCATCGTGATCGACTCAGGCAACTTCGACTGGAGCTCGCAGCCAGAGAAGTTCAAGATCCTCGTTGGGCCTGACCCCAGCTACCACGGTGTTGTCTGGGCCGACGCGCTCGGCCCAGCGGCCTACATCGGCCGCGTTCGCACCGTGCTGCTGCGCAACACCGGCGCCGCGCTCTCGCCGTTTAACTCGTTCCTCTTCCTCCAAGGCGTCGAAACGCTGCCGCTGCGGATGGAGCGCCACAACTCGAACGCCAGGGCCGTCGCCGAGCACCTGGACGCGCACGAGGACGTCGCATGGGTCTACTACCCAGGCCTCGAATCGAGCCCGTACAAGGAAGTTGCAGACAAAGTCCTGACCGGCGGTTACGGTGCGCTCGTGACATTCGGACTAAAGGGCGGCTCCGACGCCGGCAAGAGCTTCATTGAGGGCCTCGAGCTCTTCAGCCACCTTGCCAACATTGGCGACGCAAAGTCGCTGGCGATCCACCCTGCTTCAACAACGCACTCGCAGCTAGACGCCGATGAATTGGCCGCTGCAGGTGTGACGCAGGAGACGGTCCGTCTTTCGGTCGGGATCGAGAACATCGATGACATCCTCGGCGACATCGACCAAGCGCTCGCGAAGTCGCGCGTAGCCGCTACCGCTTAAGGAGCCATACCCCGTGGAAGCAGGCGGCCTCGGCGAGGTCAAGACCGAATCGGTCGTCTGCTTCACGGAAGAAGAACCGCT
>JBAXGJ010000192.1:0-3030 GCA_037139475.1 Actinomycetes bacterium | reverse complement strand
GACCACCACCGAAGGCTGTGATCGGTTCACCCCAATCCTCGATCGTGCAGCGCACCGAGCCTTCGGCAAGTTCGAGCTGCACAACCAGCTCCCCTGTCGGGTCGCCCGGGTAGGCGCGCTCAATGATCCAGGCCGCAAGCTTGTGGACAACCTGCCCAAGCCGCTCTGCGTCGGATGGCTCGAGCCCGCGGGCGAGCGAGAAGCGCTCAACGACGCCATCCACAAGGACCAGCTCGCTGGTCTCACTGCCGATCGATATCCGCACGCGGTTGGCCACCTGCGCAGAGTACGCAAAAAGTAGCCTGAACCGACTAGTGACGCAAAGTCCAGCTTCTGAGGTTATGATTTCGCGAACGTCTGGGTGGATCCCGGGGAGAACAGCAAGGGGAGTGTCAATGTTCCGTTCCGTTTTTGTCTTGTCATCGATCGCGATCGCGATCGCGGCGCCTGCAGCTTCGGCAGAGCAGGCCCTCAACATCATTCCGCAAGGTCAAAGCCAGCCAGGCTCATCTTGGCTGACCACTCCCGGGATGCTCGCTGCCGACACGCAAGCCAAGATGTACAACCGCCTCACCCCGCTCTACCGCGACATTGGCGCAGCACAGGTCACAGCCAGCACCGACGGCACTGGCTACTTCAAGTCGGCAGCACTGCTGAAAGTTGATGACCCGTCGCTGATCACAGACGACACAATCACCGGAACCGCAGGCGGCAAGGCCGTATCGGCACGAATCCGCCGCGATAACTACGGAGTTCCGCACATTTTCTCCGACACCGACGCTGGCGTTACCTTCGGCGCCGGTTATGTAACGGCAGCCGACCGCAGCCTGCTGCTCAATCAGGCCCGCTACAACGGAGTCGCCTCGCTGGCCGACCTGCCGGGCGTTTCCGGCATCAACCTCGTGCTTGGGCTCTACGATTATCAGCCAAGTAAGAGCGTCTCCGATGCCGCCACCAAGCAGCAGACCGACGCTCTGAACGCTGCTGGCGCGCAAGGCAAGCAGGTGCTGCGCGACATCGACATCTACCTCGTCGGCATCAACAAGTGGTACGCAGCCAACCAGCCGAGCGCCAAGCCATTCACGCGCACCGACATCTTCGCCACGAACGGCATCAAGGCGCAGTACCTCGGCGAAGGCGGTGGCGAAGAGATCAGCAACGCGCTCTTCCTCGACGCTGCGCGCACGACGCTCGGGACGGCAAACGGCAACGAGGCCTACACCAACATGCGTGGCCGCTACGACCCGGAGACGATGGTTACGACGACGAACAAGTTCGACTACCAGACCGACGTCAGCGTCTCCAACCCGAAGGGCCTCGTGCGGCTGAAGAACGGTTCGTTCACGAACAGCTACGTGACGCTTCCGGGCGCAAGTGCTTCATCGTCGGCCGTTAAGCCTCCGGGGCCAGGCCGCCAAGAGGCCAGCAACATCATGCTCGCTGCCGGTAGCAAGACGACTACCGGCAAGCCGTTGATGGTCGGCGGGCCGCAGATCGGCTACAACTACCCCGGCCTGACGATGGAGATGGGGCTCTATGGACCGTCAATTCAGGTTCGCGGCGCAACTTCGGCGCCGTTCCCGGGCTACATGTTGATCGGCCGCGCCGCGAAGTATGCCTGGTCGCTGACCTCAGCCGGCAACGACATCGTCGACACCTACGCCGAAACACTCTGCGGCGGCAGCAAGTACAAATACGAGTTCAAGGGCAAGTGCAAGCCAATGGAGAGGGTCAACGGCGGCACAATCTCCAAGGGCGGCAAGACGACCAACGTCGTGTTTTACAAGACCGTCCACGGATCGGTCTACGGCTATGCCAAGTCGCCTGGCAGTTCAAAGCTGATTGCGCTCGCGAAGCGGCGCTCGAGCTACGGCCGCGAGACGACCGATCTGCTCTTCTACCAGCAGATGACTTATGGCCGTGTTAAGAGCGCAAAAGACTTCGTCGCCGCGGCAGCGAAGACGCCTCAGACGTTCAACTCGTTCTACTCGAGCGACAAGGAGATTGCCTTCGTCACTTCGGGGCTGTTCCCAATGCGGCCGAAGGGCGTCAACATGGATCTTCCAGTTGATGGGCGCGGCAAGTACGAGTGGACCGGCTACCTCAGCCACTCCAAGCACCCACAGGTGATCAACCCGGCGAGCGGCTACATCGTCAACTGGAATGGCAAGCCGGCGAAGAACTTCCCGGCCGGCGACGAGCGCTGGTCGGAGAACTCACTCCAGCGCGGTCAACTGCTGAACAACGAGCTGGCTCGCCAAGACAAGCAGTCGCTGGCGACGATGCTCTCCGCTGCGAACGCCGCTGCGACAGAGGACGTCCGGATCGCGCTGCTATGGCCAACGCTGAAGAAGGTGCTCGATAAGGGAACGGCTCCAAACGCGCTTGCCACCGCAGCGGTTGCACAGCTGCAGGCGTGGCACGAGCAAGGCGCGAGCCGTGTTGACTCCAACCATGACGGCAAGATCGACGCTCCAGGAGCGGCGATCATCGACCAGGCTTGGCAGTCGATCGCCGGTGACGGATTGTGCTGGCGGATGGGCACGAAGCTCTGCGAGGAGCTGGCAAGCCGCAACGGCGGCAGCGACGCATTCGATGCCCCTCCAGGCGGCCAGTACGGCGGCTGGCACCAGTACATGTGGAAGGATCTGCGCAACCTGCTCGGCGAGAAGGTGGCTGGCGCTTACAAGATCAAGTACTGCGGCAAGGGCAGCCTCTCGAAGTGCTCAGCCGACATCTGGGATTCGATCTCTGAAGCGGCAGCAACGCTGGCAGCCGCTCAGGGTTCCGACCCAGCCGCATGGCGCAAGGACGAGGCTCCGGAGGCGCTCAAGTTCACACCGATCCCGCTGATCACGATGGACTACACCAACCGCCCAAGCGGAATCCATCAGTTGATGGACTTCAGCGACTGAGTAGCGAATAGTCTGTCGGCGTGAAGGAAAGCGCCGACAGAGAGCCGCGTGGCAGCAAGGTTGCGCGGCGGCTGAAGACGATCCCGCCGTACATCCTCGGCCTGATCGTCGTGAC
>JBAXGJ010000191.1:0-3048 GCA_037139475.1 Actinomycetes bacterium | reverse complement strand
AGGATTGGCGCAACTTTTTCCTCTTTCGTGTGTAATTAGTGAAATAGCGTGATGATTCGTTCTGGTCTAAAAGCCCAACTGCCAGTCGCAGCGGTCGCAGCGGTCGCGTTGCTGGGCGTCGCGCCGCCGGCGATAGCGTTCACATTCGGATCGGTGGCGGGAAACATCGACAACGGGGGGCGTGGGCTCGACAACTACCCGCGGTCGATCCGCTACAACAACCTCCTCTTCGGCGCGCCAATCATCACCACGAAAGATTCCGCGGGCGCAGCACTGAGGCGCGTGCGGGTTGGCGGAATAATCACGAAGGTGCGGATCAAGGTTGCCTACAACGGCAGCCGCTCATTCAAATTCTCGCTTTGGCAACCGGATAATTCCAACCCGCGCTACCCGGGAACCACCTGCCGTAACAACAGCAGCCCACAACAGGCAGTTGTGACGACCTCATCAGCTGATTGCGTGATGGAGGCGCGGATGGTCAAGCAAGGTGAGGTCAACTTCGTTCAAGCGAACCAGTGGCCCGCAGAAGATCCCTCGCGCTCGCGATTCAACTCAACTGGCAATGGCTACGCGCGCGTGGTCACTCAAGACGGGCCTGGTGCCGGACGCCCCACGGTTTACACTTTCGCGAACGCTCGCGCCGTCGTCCGAGAAGACGACTGGCTTTCGGTTGCGCCAGTCGAAAGTGACCCGCAGTGGCTACAAGCTTGGCGCTCAGGGGCTGCGGGTCGGACTGCGACCTATGACGCCACCAACAACATCAAAATGGCCGCTGACGGCGGGCTCTGCATGCACGGACAATCGCGCACACCAATGGAGGGCCGAGGCGACGCGCCGGGCGGCGAAGGGATCCCCGGCCGAGGAGGCGTGATGGGAGCTTTCGGCTTGCCGCGGCCACCAATTGAGACCGGCGAGCTGAATGTCGGAATGGCAGCAAATCAGAACCCGGTTTCCTTCTCTCCTTGCTATCCGACCTTCCAGTATCAGGGCTACAACAGCCCAGGCGGCAACACTGGTCTCTACTACGGAAACTGCCACCCGGACAACAACTTCGCCTACAACGGCGACTCTCTCTTCTGCCTCCGAGCGATGACTAACGCAATGCAGGTGGAGTACACAATCGAAGCCGACCGTGACCATGACGGCTGGGGCGACGAGACCCAGGGCGCGCTGGCGCTGCGCGAGCGTGCCTGGCGTGCGGCTGATGCGGAGCGCAGAGCAAGCGAAGCCGCCGACGCCGCCCAGCGCGAACGGCTGGCTGAGATTGCGCGCCGCTGGCGAGTCACACCGCTCGGCGTTGACGTCAACGGCCTGCTGCGCGAGGGCGCAGCGCTCAACATCGGTGAGATTGATTTCAACCTCGGCGGCATCGCTCCAGGAGCCCAGCCAGGCGAGAGCCCCGCTGAGGCGAACCCTGGCCTTGTCGATAGCCCGGTGGGAGGCGGAGACGCCGGCGGAGAAGCCGGCGGAGAAGCCGAAGGTGGCCCGGCCGCAGCAGGCCCGCAGCTAACGGTCGCCGCGAGCACGCGAAAAAGGTTTGGCAGCGGCGCGATCCCAGTCCGCGTCCGCTGCCCGAAGGAGAGCTGCCAAATTGTCGCCGAGGCAACGATGCGCTCGCGCGGCGCCAAGCGAAGCCGCAGCTACGCGATGAACCGCGCCAGCTACGTTGCGTCAAGGGTTGGGAAGTCGAAGACGATGTTCGTGAAGCTCAGCGCTTCCAGCCGCCGCAAACTGCGCAGCGCGTGGAGGAAGCGCTCAGCGCTGAGCGCGCGCGTAACGGTCTCGGCAGTAAACGCCGCTGGCGGCGTCACGAAGAAGACGATCACGGTCAATATTCGCCGCCCCCGCCGCTGAGCTGGCGCCGCGGCGCACCAGCCCAGTATCCTCGACCGTTCCGGTCCGGGGTGCTCTCGCCAGCACAACGGGCCGGTCCTAGCCGACGTAGCTCAGTTGGTAGAGCACTTCACTCGTAATGAAGGGGTCCCCGGTTCGAATCCGGGCGTCGGCTTCACCTGAGGCGCCGCTAACGCGGCATTTCTGCGTTTCATGGCTCTCAACGCTCAAGTTCTGGGGTCAGTGGCAGCCGAACCTACGCCGTAGAACGCAACGCAATGCTAATCTTGGTGTTCGATCGGTTACCAGCCAGCGCGCTAGTGAAGGCCGATGTCTAAGCGAACGGAGCTAACGAATGGCTCCTGAACCCCTAATGAAAGCGATCAACTCGATGCATTCTTTTGCGAAGGTTTTCTGTCTGTCACTCCTATCGGTTGCGCTGCTCGCTGGCTCGGCGCAGGCCCGCACCGTCAACGGCTGCAAGATCAAAGCTAAGACGAACTGCCATCACAAAAACCTCAACGGCAAGAACCTACGCGGAGCAAAACTGAGCGGAGCAACGCTTCATCACATCAAGCTTCGGAACGCCGACCTACGGAAGGCCGACCTACGCGGCGCCGACCTACGCGAAGCCGATCTGCGCAGAGCTGACCTGCGCGGAGCGAACCTCAAAGGCGCGAAACTGCACTACTACACAGCACCAAAGAAGAAGGGCGCGCTTACATCAGCGGGGTCTACCACCCCGTCATGTAATCCGAACTGCTCAGGTGCGAACCTGTCCTACTCGGACCTGATGAGCGCGAACCTGTCCAACGCAAACCTGTCCTACGCGGACCTGACCGGCGCGCAGGTGAATAATGCGAATCTGTCCTACGCGGACCTGTACTCCGCGGAACTTGGCCAGACGGATCTAACCAGCGCGAACTTTTTCTACGCGAACCTGACCTACGCGGAGCTGGGCAACGGGAACCTGTCCAAGGCGAACTTTTCCTATACGAACCTGACCTACGCGAGGATGGCCTTCGCGAACCTGCTCAACGCGAACTTTTCCTACGCGAATCTTTCCTATCTGGACATGAGCGACCCTACGAACCTCGGCTCCGCGGACTTCACCAACGCGACGGGCTGCACCACAGTCACGCCCAACGGAATCCTCAGCGGCCAAAGCTGTTACAACGGAATCGAGCCGTTGGTTAATCCCTGAAAGCCGCGCTG
>JBAXGJ010000190.1:0-3049 GCA_037139475.1 Actinomycetes bacterium | reverse complement strand
CGCGACGTCGGCTGCGGATGCAGGACTTTTACGCCTGGATGCGCCGACAGCACGACGTGCTGCTGGACGACGGTGAGCCGTGCGGCGGCAAGTGGTCGTTCGATACCGACAACCGCGAGACCTTCGCCGCCTGGCGTCGCAGCGACGAGCGCGAGCGGCCGACCCCACCACCACCCATCGATCATGACGACACCGTGCTCGCAGCCGTGCAGGCAGACATCGATCGATACGCCCCGGGCCTGCCTGGGCGCGCCGAGGATTTCTGGCTCCCCACCACGCGGGCCGAGAGCCTCAGGTGGCTGACGGATTTTGTCGGGCAGCGTCTCGCTGGCTTTGGTCCGTTCGAAGATGTCAGTGACCCTGACGACCCGTGGCTGCGGCACTCGACGCTCTCGCCTCTCCTCAACATCGGTCTGCTTGAGCCGCGCGAATGCATCGCCGCGGCCGAGGCTGCCTACCGTGCCGGTATTGCCCCACTGGCCTCCGTCGAGGGCTTCATCCGGCAGATCCTTGGCTGGCGCGAGTACGTCAACGGGGTCTACTGGCGTGAGATGCCGGGCTACGCGGCCCTCAATGAACTCGATGCACACGCTCCCGTGCCCCCGGCCCTCGCGGGCGCGGCGACGACTGAACTCGCCTGCGTCCAACACGTCGCCGACACTGTCGAGCGCTACGCCTGGGCTCATCACATCGATCGCTTGATGATCGCCGGCAACCTGATGCTCCTGCTCGGTACCGAGCCGCAGGCCGCCAACGCGTGGTTTCGCGAGCGCTTCGCCGACGGCTACGACTGGGTGATGCAAGCGAACGTCACCGGCATGAGCCTGCATGCCGATGGTGGTCTGATGGCGACGAAGCCCTACGCGGCCGGTGGTGCGTACCTCAAGCGCATGACCGGGCACTGCAAAGGCTGCCGCTTCGATCCGCGCCAACGCACCGGCGATCAGGCCTGTCCCTTCACCACGCTCTACTGGGATTTCACCGCTCGCCACCACGCGCGCCTGGCCGCCAACCCGCGCACCGCGCAGGCCGCCCGGGGTTGGGAACGATTCTCGGCCGAAGAGCAGGTAGCGATTCGCGCTCGGGCAGCAACGGTCGCCGAGGCAATCAGCTCCGGCACGCTCTGAGAGTAGGCGTATGCTGCCTGCGTGTACCGCTCGCTCCAAGGCCAGTTGTTGATCGCGATGCCGACGCTCGGCGATCCGAACTTTGCGGGTACTGTCGTGTTGATCACCGAGCACTCCGACGAGGGAGCGATGGGCCTGGTGCTCAATCGTCCGCTCGGAGTGACAGTCGCGAGCGCCGTACCAATCCTCAGCGAATTCGTCGCCGAAAACGCCAGCGTGCACTCCGGCGGGCCCGTCCAACCCGAGGCTGTGATGGCACTCGGCGACTTCGTTGACGGCGAGCGTTCGGCGGCGATCGCCTTTGGCAGCGTTGGCTTTTTGCCCGCCGATGCCGACGAGACCCTCGACCCGACGACGCTCGTTCGTGCCCGCGTCTTCGCCGGCTACGCGGGTTGGAGTGCGGGCCAGCTTGAAGACGAACTCGAAGATGAGGCGTGGGTGTTGGTCGAGGCCGAGATCGATGATTGCTTTACGGAGGACCCAGAGACGCTCTGGCGCAACGTCCTTCGCCGCCATGGTGGTTCGATCGCAGTGTTTGCGCTTCAGCCCAATGATCCGTCGCTCAACTGATGGCCACAGTCCAGACCCCGCGTCGGATCTCGCAGTGGACGCTGCGCCTCGCCACCGGCCAGGCCGCGACCAGTGCCGCGATTCCCCTCAACGCCAGCGTCGGCGCCGTCGCGACCGCGCACCTCTCGGGACACGAGGGAATGGCTGGTACCAGCGTTGGTCTCGCTCTGTTGTCGAGCGTGGCAGCGCTGTGGGTGGCTGGTCGTGTCAGTGACCGTCACGGCCGTCTTCCCGTTCTCACCGGAGGGCTCGCCTTGCTCACGGTCGGCGCCATCATCTGCGCGCTGGCAATCGTGACGAAGTCCTATCCCTTGCTCGTGCTGGGCACGATCGTCTTCGGCTGCGGCCAGGGACCAGCGATGATGCACCGCGCAGCTGCCGCCGATCTCTACCCCCTCGCACAGCGAGCCCACGGCGTCGGCCTCGTCGTCTCGGCCGGCGCAATTGGCAGCATCGTCGGCCCGTTGCTTGGCTCGGGGCTGGTATTGGTCGCCGGAGTGTTTAGCCTCAACGAGAGCGCCGCGCCGTGGTTTCTCGTACCGATCACTGCGATCGCAGCCCTCATGCTCGTACGGGGCATTGCCGTCGATCCGCGCGACGTGGCACGCCACCTCAGCGACTACTTTCCCGGTGCGGAGGATGAGCCCGAACACGGCGAGCCACGCAGCCGCCGCGAGCTCTTGCAGTTGAAGCCCGCCCGCGCTGCGATTACGGCGTCGGCCTTTATCCAGGCTGCCATGGTTGGCGTAATGGGCGTGACAGCCGTCGTGCTGAACAAGCAGGGCATGGGCCCCGCGGTGATCGGCATTTTTATCTCCGCGCACTTCCTCGGCATGTTTGGATTAGCCGCACCGCTTGGCCGGCTGGCCGACCGAGCCGGGCGACGCCGCACACTGATTGCCGGGATACTCGTCACCGCCGTCGGAGCCGTCGGCACATCGCTACTCGGCCACTCCGTCGCGATCCTCCCCTTCTTCTTCCTACTCGGCCTCGGCTGGTGTGCAAGCTGGGTGGCGGGCACGACCGTGTTGGCGGACGTGACGACGCCGCAGGAGCGCGGGCGCCTGACGGCAACGAACGACCAGATCGTCGCGCTCTGCGGCGCAACCGCAGTCATCGCCGCTGGCTTCGTGCTCGACCGCTTTGGTTTTCCAGCCGTCGGCATCACGTTGGCAGCGCTGCTACTCATCGCCCTGATCCCCGTACTTCGCCTTCGCGAACACACGCCAGGCATCTACACCTAGCGTCTCGCCGCTACACCCGTCGTACACTCCCAGCGGGCCGGTAGCTCGAAGGTCGAGCAGGAGACTTTTAATCTCTCGGTCAGGGTTCGATTCCCTGTCGGCCCATGC
>JBAXGJ010000189.1:0-3074 GCA_037139475.1 Actinomycetes bacterium | reverse complement strand
GGATTGCGCTTACCGTGTTGGCGCTGGTCGGGAGCGCCCATAATGTATTTACGGGCGACTGGTGGCATTTCTATTTCTTTGCTCAGGTCTTCTCAAACTCACCCGATGTGCGGCTTGGTGGAATAGTCCAGACTTGGAGCCTCGATCTTGAGGTCATGTTCTACATCGCGCTTCCGTTCTACGCTTTAATCGCGCGGCGAATGCTCGGCGGCGGCAACGCACGACAGCGGGTACGCCGAGATTTAGGCGTCTTGGCGGCAATAGCTGCGCTATCCGTGCTGCTGAGGCTTTTCCTGCTCGATGCGCGCAGTCTCGATTGGGTTGAACGCCTCCCTGCTTTCGCCGGTTGGTTTGCGATCGGCATGGCGCTGGCCGTCATCAGCGCCTGCAGCGACGAGGTTCACTGGGCTGCCAGGGTTGCCGCTTTCGTTCGCCGGCGGACCGATTTAGTGGCCGTTTCAGCGGCGCTTCTCTATCTTGCCGTCTGCCTTAGCGCTCCCTGGCTCGCGGGCCATCTAGGTAGTGATCTGCAGGCCAACGACTACGCCGCCGACATCGGCTACTTTGTCGTCAAGGGCCTAGTCGCTGGGCTCTTGGTCTCGATTGCGGCCTTTGCGAGCGTCGGCGAGCGACGGTCTTGGCCGGCCCGGCTGATGAAGAACAGGACACTCGCATGGCTCGGCCTGATCTCCTACGGCATATTCCTTTGGCACATGGTCATTTTGACCGACGTGGCCGATCAGCTTGGCGTCCTCTCTCTCAGCTTTTCTACGCCGGTTCAGCTGGCGGCTTTGGTCGTCTTCACGGCGGTCGTCGCAGTCCCTGTGGCAGCCGTCAGCTATTACTTCATAGAACGGCCGATCTAGAAACTCAAAGAGCCACGCAGCAGCAAGACAGCTGCGGCCGGCGCCACGCCGCCCCCCAGCTAGCGCCCCAGCTCAATCAGCGACGATTAAGTGTCAGCGGCTCTAGATGTCGCGCTGAGGCTGCAAAGTGCTCCGAGTGAGGCCAATGCAATCAAGCTAACAGCGGGCATCTCCCAGTCCCATTCGAGGCCAGCATGGACCGCCCATGCAGCCAAGACCGCCACCGGTCCAGACGCGAGCCTCCGATCCACGCGCACCGCGCGCACTGAAGCGAGCACGGCGCCGACCAAGAATATGGCCAAGCCCAGGAGGCCCGCGAGCCCAAGTTCAGCGGCTGTCTCGATGTATAAAGAGTGCGCATCTTTGGCGGCTTCGGGGAATGGTCTCTCACGGCGCCACTCAACACGGAAGCTGCCCGGACCTTTGCCGAGCGCCGGGCTCTGGGCGAACGAATTGATCGCGACATCCCAGTAAGCGCTGCGACTGCTCTTGACGGAGGCTAGGCGCGACGGGTTTGCTCCGCTTGCGGCTGGAGTGCTGGCAGCCGTTGTTGTTGAGCCCCAAGCAGTCAACGCGAAACCAACCAGGACTGCCGTGACGAGCCCGATTGAGATTGATGCCGTAGCCAACCGCGGCAGGTTTAGGTCCTCGTAGCGCTCCAAATACCGCAACGCGAGCGAGCTCAGCACGCTGATAACAATCAGTAGCAGCAGCAGGATCAGCCCATCACCGGCCCTATCGCTGGCGCTCCCCGTCAACTCGCGCAGCGGTGTGAACGACAGCGCGATGGCGGCCGCGAGTAACCCGATCGCAGCGACCAGAATGCATGAGATTGCGCTTACCTTGCTACGGCAGCAGACGACGACGATCAACAAACCGGTGATGGCGGCAACGATTCCGCCGCGTGAAAGTGTGAACGCGAGAGCCATTGCCAGCAGCGGGACGGTGGCGGCGGCGAGCGTTCGGCCAGCTAGCGCTCGGCGACGGTCGCAACAGAGCGAGGCCGCGAGAATAAGTCCTATCGCAGCGACTATGCCCATCGCGTTCCAATATGTAATTGGCTGGTCGAGTCGTCCCGCTGCGGCTGCCCCAACCGTTTCTTTCACGACGGTTGGCGCAAGCCGACCTGCGAGCGCGTAGCCACAGACGATCGCTGTCCCGGCTAGTAGGCCTGGGGCAGCCCATCGGCGCAGTTCGGGCCGATCGAAGGCCGCGATCGCGGCGGCGGTGTAGGGCAGGTACAGCAGCAGTCGCGCAAGGTCATCGACGGCCGGGTCGAGCAGCGGCGCTGCGCCGAGGCTGAGCGCTGTCAAGAGCGCTAACCAAACGAGGCCGCTGAGCACCAGTGCGCCCGGAATGCGAGACGGTATCGGCGTCGGAGCTGAGACGGCGACCAGCAGGAAGGCTAGCCAGGCAGCGACCAGGCCCCAGGCGCGGCCAGTGGCGAAGTACCCGCCCGATAGGAACGCTAGAACCGTCGGAAGCGTGAGAACTATTGCGCCGGCCGCGACGATCAAAGCCTCGCGGCGGCCAAGAGAGCCCCGCGGAGTGGTTGTTTGGTCTAGGGAAGCGCTCACGAGGTTTATTGGCTCGGACTTTTTGAGACCGGGTTGACCAGCGCGGAGGTGTGCACGGCCCCGAACAATACCGTCGGCACTAATTGCACCAAGCGTCGGCCGCCGAGCAGATAAGGTCAGCCTCCTTGCTTCCCCGTTTAAGGCATATAGCGATACCGCTGGGCCTCTCCGTAGCCGCCTTCGTGCTAGCGGTTAGTCAGCGCCCGGGGTGGGCGTCGTCCGACACGAAGATTGGTTTGCATGTCGACCCACTGAAGCTGCTCGGTGAGGTGGCGGACGTGTGGTCCTCGAGTGGGACAACGGGGCACGTCCAAGGCGGGCAGTACTCCGGCTACCTCCTGCCGATGGGGCCTTTCTTCGCTCTGCTGCGGTTGATCGGCGTCTCGCCATGGCTCAGCCAGCGGCTCTGGCTGGGGCTGGTACTTGCGGTCGGGGCCTGGGGGATGGTGCGACTAATTGACGTACTCCACTGCCGGCAGCGCGGGTGGGCCCACGCCGGGGCCGGTGCCTTCATGTTGCTCAACGGCTTCGTAGTCACCTTTGCCAACCGGACGTCGGTGACGCTGCTGGCACTTGCCGTCTTGCCGTGGCTCTTGGTCGCCGTGCATCGTGGGCTGCGGCAGCCTAAAGG
>JBAXGJ010000188.1:0-3074 GCA_037139475.1 Actinomycetes bacterium | reverse complement strand
TCGTCACGGCCCTCAAGGTAGAGCTCTTCTCTAAAGCGCTGATCATCTGCACTACTTTCACCAAACCCCTGCGCTGCCCTTTGTTGCGGTACGTCCAGCGGTTTACGGTGCTTGGCTAGCAGGCGCGCAAACAAATGGCGCCTAGACAGCGTCGAACTGGAATACTCAACACCACGCAGGTTTACGTCCTGCTGAGGAGAGGAACACCGAATGGTCCGTCGTACCGCACTCGCTCTGTCAGCCTTCGCCCTGGTGGCTGCGCTCGCGCTGCCCGCTGCCGCCTCAGCCCAGAAGCCCAACGTGCTTGTCGTTATGACCGACGACATGAGCTACGACAACCTCGAGTTCATGCCGAAGACGACCGCCTTCTTTAAGAAGAACGGCACCTCGTTCACTCACAACTACGTCACCTACCCGCTCTGCTGCCCGTCACGCGCGACCTTTCTCACCGGCCAGCTAGCTCACAACCACGGCGTTGAGAGGGTGATCTCGCCAGACAACTACATCGGCTGGAAGACGAAAGAGAACAACATGGCTGCTTGGTTGCAGAAGGGCGGTTATCGAACCGGCGTTAGCGGCAAGTACCTCAACGGCTACGGCGAGCTCGATCAGTTCGAGGTGCCTAAAGGATGGGACGACTGGCAGGCGTCTATCGATGAAACGACAATCGACGCCTTCAACGTTCGCTACAACCGCAACGGCGAGATCGTCGAATACGGAGACCCGGACTGGATTAAGCGCACCTATGCTTTCTCCCAGGTCATAGGGCAGCAGCTGATCCTCGACTACCCAGGGCTAGTCAGCAACCTGATCAGCTTCTACATGTCGCGTCCGAAGCCGTGGACGTTCGGAACGACCGTTGATGCGAACTACACCACTTCGGTCGAGGCTGCCACCGCGCGCCAGTTCATGGCCGACAGCGCGAAGACGAAGAAGCCATGGTTCCAGTACTACACGCCTCCGAGCCAGCATCGCGAAGACATTGCCGAGCAGGCCAACGGTGGTCAAGACATTGGGATCAACCCGCGGATTCCTTCGAAGTACGTTCCTCGGGTTGAGAATCTGAAGCTGCCGCGTCCGAAGGCTTTCGCCGAGAAGGATATGACTGACAAGCGTGCCATTCTGCAGGACCCAACGACGCCAACCACGGACGGTGCTAACTGCGTGCTCAAGCAGTGCATCTTGAAGCTGACCCACTACTACCAGGGCCGCGCCGGTGCCTCGATGGCGCTCGATGATGAGGTCGGCAAGATGATCGACCAACTCAAGGCGAGTGGGCAGCTGAGCAACACGCTGATCGTCTTCACCTCGGATAACGGTTGGCTGCTCGGCCAGCACAACATCAACGGCAACAAGTACCTGCCTTACGAAGAGTCGATTCACGTGCCGCTGATGATGGCCGGGCCAGGTGTGCCGAAGGGCAAGACCAATGACGCGCTCGTCGCGAACGTTGACTTGTCGCCAACGATCGTCGCCGCCACCGGCGCGAAGCCGCTGCGAGCAACTGACGGAATGTCTTTATTCCCGGTGATGAAGGACCCGTCGAAGGGCCGCACCGCTGTACCGCTCGAGGCGACGCGCAAGCTCTTTATCAAGCCAGGCGCCTTCCCTAACCCGGAGGACACTCCTTACTACGGCGTTCGCACGAAGGATTGGATGTACGCCAAGTACCTCGAAACCGGCGACGAGGAGCTCTACGACATGGTCCGCGACCCAGCACAGATGAACAACCTCGCCAAGAAGCCCGGCTACGCAAAGCAGTTGGCTGCGATGAGCAAGCTTGCCTTGCAGCTCAAGAGCTGTAAGGGCAAGGCCTGCGTGCGCTAGGAGCTGCCGTTAGCGATTGCAGGGGCTGCTCTGGCGCTTGCCGTTAGGGCAGACGGTGCCACTCCAGATCGCACGCGTGAAGGTTGTGTACGAAAGGTTCGCGTGCCTGAAGTTGGCCCTCGTGAGGTTCGAATCGGGGAGGTTGGCGTTGGTCAAGTTGGCGCCAGTTAAGTTTGCCGCGATCAGCAGTGAGCCTCCCAGGAAAGCGCCGCTGAGGTTTACACGCGCCAGCGTTGCGCCGGTCAAGTCGGCATTCGTCAGGTCGGCGTTTGTCATGTAGGAATCGCTCAGGTTGGCTCGGCTGAGGGCTGCCCCGGCGAAGTTTGCATCGCGCAGCTTGAGGTGGCGAAGACTCATCCCGCTCAGGTTCGCGCCGCTGAGGTCGGCTCCAATGAAGTTCACGCGGCCGAGGATCGTCCGCCTGAGGTCGGCGCCGCGCAGATTGGCGTGCGTCAAGTAGGCGTCATTGAGCGTTGCGCCGGTCAGGTCGGCGCCGACCAGGTTGGTGCTTGGAAGGTTCGCACGCGTGAGGTCCATGCCGCTCAAGTTCGCTCCGAGTAGGTCAGCCTCACCGAGGAAGGTCCGCGCCAGCCGAGTTCGCCGCAGGTCCTGACCACTGAGGTTGGCACGACGCATATATGAACGAAAGAAGCTCGCTCGATCGAGATTCGCGCCGCGGAAGGTGGCTCCGGTCAGGTAGGCGCGACTGAGGTCGGTCTGTGAGAGGTTGGCTAGCGTGAACGTTGCTCCGCCGGTTAGGTTCGCCCGGCCAAGGTTGCTGCGACTGACGTCGGCTCCCGACAGGTCGATGCCGCGCAGGTCGACGTTGTAAAAGTTTCGGCCGCTCAGGTCGGCTCCCGCACAGGCGGGGTAGCAGGCAGGCCTAGCACCGGGCGCTGGCGCTGCCGTGGCGGTTGCCGCGAGTGCGAAGCCGGCAGCGATCGTCGCTAGCAGTGGGGCGGCAAAGGTTCGAAGCACTCGCCTGGAACATACAACGACGGAGCGATGCGCGCGCCGGTACGTTTCGAACGAGCAGGAACCAGGCTCGGCGCGGTTAGCTAAAGCGCAGCGTAAGCGGCAGTTGAAAAAGCTCTACCTCGCCAAAAGACCAGGCTACTCCAAGCAGGGGGCAGCGATGGGCAAGGCCTGCGGCCGTTAGAGCTAACCTCTGCCCTTCTGATGAGTGATGTGCCCGAACTAATTTCGACTGCCAAGCGGCTCAGTGGTGATGACGCGATCCATGCGGC
>JBAXGJ010000187.1:0-3080 GCA_037139475.1 Actinomycetes bacterium | reverse complement strand
CGCGGCCCGGATCGTCCGTTTGCCGAGGCGCTCGCGCGCCATGGCCTGTCGGTGATCGCCGAGTTCAAGCGTCGGTCGCCGAGTGCCGGCGAAATACGACCGGGTGCGACGGTCGATGAGATCGTCGGCGCCTACGAGCGCGGAGGAGCAGCGGCACTCTCGATCCTCACAGAGGAAAAGAACTTTGGTGGCTCGCTCGACGATCTCGTCGCTGCGCGCGCCGCTAGCGATCTTCCGATCCTGCGCAAGGACTTCATCATCGATCACTACCAGATTGTTGAGTCGGCGATCGCTGGCGCTGACGCGATTCTGCTGATTGCCGCCGCGCTTGAGCCAAGCGATCTAGCGGCGCTTTACAGCGATGCAGTTGGGCTCGATCTCGACGTGCTGGTCGAAGTCCATGATGAACGCGAGCTCGCGACCGTGCTGGATGCTGTGGATCCTGATCTGATCGGGATCAACAACCGCGACCTCCGCGACTTCAGCGTCGATGTTGAGCGGACGCACGCGCTGCTGGCAGATATTCCGGCCGGCAAGACGGTTGTTAGCGAGTCCGGCCTGCGCGAGCGAGAGCAGCTTGCTGAGTTAGAGCGGGTCGGCGTTGACGCCGTTTTGATCGGCGAGACGTTGCTCGCCAGCGCTGATCCAACTGCCGCGCTAGAACAGCTAACTGGCGGCCATGACGCCGATAATGGCTGAGCCTTAACTCAGTCCCTTAACTAACTCTTTAACGATCCTTCAGAGAGCAGCGCTTTCCTCAAGCAGATGAAATCTTCACGCTCGACATGGTTTATTGGCGCCGCCGCTGGGCTTCTCGGGGCGGTCATCGCGCTCGCCGCTACGTCGCTAATCGGTATTGGTGGTAGCTCAGGAACGACGACCGTCGTTCAGCAGGCCTCGGGCGGGGTGCTCCAGACGGTCAGCTCCGGCGGCGCTATGACTCCGCGAGAGATTTATCGACGCGACTCAAAGGGAGTTGTCTCGATTACCGCTGACGTCGAAAGGAAGGTTGCCAACATCTTTGGTGCGCCAGAGTCGCAAAGCGGCAAGTCGAGCGGCTCCGGCTTCGTGATCGACAAGCAGGGAACAATTCTTACCAACGCGCATGTTGTCGATGGCGCCAAGAAGGTCTCTGTCCGCTTCTCCAATGACAAGACCGCTGACGCCAAGGTTCTCGGCGCCGACCGTTCGTCCGACATTGCGGTGCTGCAGATCGACCCTGATGGTTTGGATCTAACGGCGCTCCCTTTGGCTTCAGCCAAAGACGTCAAGGTAGGCGACCCGGTAGTTGCGATCGGCGATCCGTTCGGTCGGGCATTCAGTCTCACGACCGGCGTCGTGTCGGCGAAGCGGCGCTCGATTGAAGGCCTCAACGGTTTCGCGATCAACGATGTAATCCAGACCGACGCGGCGATCAATCCCGGCAACTCCGGTGGGCCACTGATCGATAGCGCCGGTGAGGTGATTGGGATCAACTCGCAGAACGAAAGCGGTGGTGGTGACAGGGGCAACGACGGTATTGCTTTCGCGGTACCGATTGATATTGCTCGCAAGCTGCTGCCGGGGCTGCGGCAAGGGACCGTTGATACCGGCTACCTCGGAATTTCATCGCTCTCAATCACGCCCGACCTCGCGCCGCTCAAGCTGCCGGTCAACAAGGGTGTTCTGATTGAAACTGTCAACCCCGGCAGCCCAGCCGCCAAGGCTGGAATCAAGGGCGGGACAGTTCCGGCGAAGCTCGACGGCCAGTCGCTGAAGATCGGCGGCGACATCATTCAGAAGATCGACGGGCGACCGATGCTGACGTCGCTCGCGCTATCAACTTATGTTGCGTCGAAGGAGCAGGGCGACCAGATTGAGATTCAGCTTCTGCGCGGAGGTAAAGAGACGAAGACCGTCAACGTCACGCTTGGTCGCAGGCCGCAGCAGAGCGTCACGGCGCCGTAGTTTCAGCTGGGCAGGTTAAGGCTGCCATTATGGGGGCGTGAGCAGCGCCCCTGGCATAAAGATCTGCGGCATCACCAACCTCGCTGACGCCGAGTTGGCAGTCGAGCTGGGCGCTTGGGCTGTCGGCTGCATCATGTGGGACGGCTCGAGCCGGCGCTGCGAGGAGGCCGACGCAAAGGCGATCGCGGGGCGACTACATCGCGAGGTCGAAGTTTGCGGCGTCTACGTCAATCCAACACTCGACGAGGTTGCCGGCCAAGTTGATGCGCTCGGCTTCACGATGGTTCAGCTTCATGGCGACGAGGGGCCGTCGTTCTGTGAGGAGCTGCGTCGGCGTACCGGCGCGAAAGTGATCAAGGCGATGCAGGTTGTCTCCGGCGAGCAGTTCAATGACCTTGAGCGCTTCCACCACGTCGACTATCACCTGCTCGACACCGATCACCCTGATCTGCGCGGCGGCACCGGCAAGAGCTGGGACTGGTCGCTTGCGGCAGGTCGTCACTCAAAGATTCCACTGATCCTCAGCGGCGGTCTCGATGCCAGCAACGTTGCGCAGGCGATCGGCGTGGTCCATCCGTTCGCTGTTGACAGCGCCAGTGGAACAGAGCTCTCGCCGGGCATCAAGGATGCGGCAAAGATGCTGGCGTTCGTCGACGCGGTCGCGTCAACCGCGCCTGCTGCCAGCCAGGAGCTTTCAGCATGAGCAGCCCTGGCCTTCAGCATCGCTTTGGCCCGTACGGAGGCCAGTACGTCCCCGAGACGCTGATGCCGGCGCTTGCTGAGCTCGAGGCGGCTTGGATCAGCGCCCGCGAGGACCCGGCGTTTCAGGCCGAGCTAGCCCGCCTGCTTCGTGATTACGCAGGACGCCCCACGCCTCTGTATCTCGCTGAAAGGCTCAGCGCCGTAGCCGGCCGCACGATTTATCTGAAGCGCGAGGATCTGGTTCACACCGGCGCGCACAAGATCAACAATGCGCTAGGTCAGGCGCTGCTCGCTGCGCGGATGGGCAAGCGCCGGATCATCGCTGAAACGGGGGCCGGTCAGCACGGCGTCGCTTCGGCGACAGCCTGCGCGCTGCTCGACCTTGAGTGCGTGGTCTATATGGGCGCCGAAGATATTCGTCGCCAAGCGCC
>JBAXGJ010000186.1:0-3085 GCA_037139475.1 Actinomycetes bacterium | reverse complement strand
CGCGCCGCAACTGTTAGCGCGTAACCCTTTTCGCCAAGCATCTGCGCTATCGCTAGTCCAATGCCGCTTGATGCTCCAGTGATGATCGCTGCTCGCTGCGTCATGTTGACTTCCTTTGTGCTCGCTCGGATATCTGAAGGACTATTCGATCACATCGGCGCCCTCGGGCGGTTACTGGCTCATATCGGCCGCAGGCTTCATAGAATGAAACAGATGACCCGTTCATTCATCTTGCAACTAGGAATCATCCTCGCCGTCGGCGTCGCAGTAAGCGGCTGCGGCAGCTCGACGACCTCCCAAGGCCAGAGCGGCACGGTGCAAAGCTTGCCGTACGCAGGCACCGCCAAGGCGAATTTCCCGAAGGCCTCTTCAACCTCGCTAACCAAGTTGAAGGCGAAGAATCAGGAGGCGCTGGTCCTTGCGCCGAGTGTTTCGGTGCTAGAAGCGGGAGTCAACCGCTATGGCTTCGCCCTCTTCGATGTTGCCCGCAAGCAAACCTCGGGCGCGCCAGCGGCGATCTATGTGGCGAACCGCAACGGCACGAACCTGCGCGGTCCTTTCGCAGCGCGCAGCGAGTCTTTGGCTGTCGCCCCGCAGTATGCGAGTAAGACAAGCTCCCAAGACCCCGACGAGGCGAAGAGCGTCTATGTGGCAGATGTCCCGTTCCCTAAAGCTGGCCGCTATCAGGTTGTCGCGTTGGTCAATCTCGACGGACGGATCGTCCTCAGCTCGCCATTTGAGGCGCAGGTTGGGACGCCTGGCGGGCCGCCAAAAGTAGGGGAGACGGCTCCTAAAGTCCACACTCCGACCCTTGATTCCGTTGCTGGTGACGCTGCGCGGATCTCAACTCGCTCGCCTGCTGCCACAGGCCTCCTGAAAGACGACCTATTTGACGTTTACGGAAAGCGGCCAGTGGCATTGCTCTTCGCAACGCCGGCGCTCTGTCAGAGCCGCGTCTGCGGGCCGGTCGTCGACGTTCTCGAAGAGGCCCGTGCCACCGACAAGAACGGCAGCGCGGCGTACATCACAAACGAGATCTACAAGGAGAACCGTCTTGACCGCGGCCTGCGTGCGCAACCCGCGGCCTACGGTCTACCAACCGAACCGTGGCTCTTCGTACTGGACGCTCAGGGCAAGGTCGTCGAGCGGATCGAGGGAGCTTTCTCTCTCGCCGAAGTGCGCCGAGCGATTGCCAAAGCTGGCGGCTAATCGCTTAGCTGAGGTGCATGCCTGAGATCGCGCGGCTGATCACTAGCCGCTGGATCTCTGAAGTACCTTCGAAGATCGTGTAGATCTTTGCGTCACGGTGCCAGCGCTCGACCGGGTACTCGCGTGCATAGCCGTTGCCGCCGAGGATCTGAATCGCCCGCTCTGTGGTCCATACGGCGACCTCACCAGCCTTCAGCTTGCTCATCGAACCTTCGGCATTGTTGAAGTCTTGGCCAGTGCGGCCCATCCACGAGGCGCGCCAGACCAGCAAGCGAGCACAATCGATCTCCATCTTCATGTCGGCGAGCATGAAAGCGATCGACTGGTTCTCAATGATCTTGCGGCCGAACTGCTCGCGCTCCTTTGAGTATTCAAGTGCGTACTCGTATGCGGCGCGGGCGATTCCAACTGCCTGCGCGCCGACGGTCGGACGGCTCGCTTCGAAGGTTGCCATCGCGGCCTGCGACTTGTTCTTTGTTCCCTCGCGGGCGCGGGCGAGGCGCTCGTCGAGCTTCTCCTTGCCGCCGAGCACGTTCTCGGCAGGGATCCGTACCTCATCGAGCAGCACCTCAGCTGTGTGAGAAGCGCGGATGCCGTGCTTCTTGACCTTCACGCCCTGGCTGATGCCCTTAGTTTCAATTGGGATAAGGAAGGCCGCTTGCCCACGCGAGCGCAGCTCGGGGTCGACTGAGGCGACGACGACGTGAACGTCGGCGATGCCGCCGTTTGTCGCCCATGCCTTCTGACCGTTGATGACCCATTCGTTGGTCTTCTCATCAAACTTTGCTCGTGTGCGCAGCGCCGATACGTCGGAGCCGGCGTCGGGCTCCGAAACGCAGAATGATGCGACTTTGGGGTCGTCAACGCTGCCGAAGCAGCGCGGGATCCATTCGCCGATCTGTTCATTCGTGCCCTGCCCGAAGATCGAAGCAACGGCGAGTGTCGTTCCGAAGATCGCCATGCCGATACCGGCGTCGCCCCAGAAGAGCTCCTCGTTGACGATTGGAAGCAGCAGCCCGGTTGGGTCGGCGAAGAACTGCGCAGTCCCCTCAAAGCCGTACAGGCCGATCTTGGCGGCCTCTTGAATTACTGGCCACGGTGTCTCTTCGCGTTCGTCCCACTCTTCGCCGGCGGGGCGGATCACATCTTCTGCAAAGCCATGGGCCCAGTCGCGGATCTCCTTCTGCTCGTCGGAGAGAGCCAAGTTGAACGGTGCCGCGGCGTCAGGGGTTACTTCGGATTCGGGAAGCTGCTCAGTTGTTGTCATACGAGCAGTGTAACTGACCGCTTGGTCAGTAAGTGGTGTCGTGGCACCAAGCCGCTAATCCTCAGGTCGGGAGGCCCAGTGATAATCAGTGTGTTCGGCAGTTTCGCTTACCGCGAAGGTCGCGAAGCCGAGCAGCTGTGCTCTATCTAGTTCACTGAGCACGTCCCACACAGCGCCGGTGCCATACCTGTCATTTAGGCCGCAGAGCGCATCTAGGGCGGTCGCGCCACGACTGAGCGCCTGGCTGCGCTCTAGTTCAGTGCTGTCACTGCGTAATTCTTCGATACCGGCCCTTCGGATGAGGGCCTCAATTGAGGCGCCATCCATCTCGATGCGCTTCATTTGCGGAGTTTCGGCTGGTTCGCTCACGGTTCGATCCTAACTCCTGAACGGCTGGGGAGGAAGTCGGGGTCGTTACGTCGAAACAGAGCAGGCCTATGAAGACATCCGGAAGCACATCCACGACCACGCGGCGCGAGGGCAATGGCCATCAGGCCTTGTCGAGTTACATCGAAGCTCGCTTCGATGACTTCTCACGCTCCCAAAAAGACGTTGCGCAGTACATCGTCGACCACCTTGATGAGGTTGCCTTCCAGACGGCTGAGGAGC
>JBAXGJ010000185.1:0-3127 GCA_037139475.1 Actinomycetes bacterium | reverse complement strand
CCGGTCCAGGGCATCTCGTGGCGGAGCGCGTAGAGCTCACCTTCGTTGCGACGAATCACCATGTCGCTGGCATAGGCGTCCTTCACTGCTGTGACCTCGAGCCGCTCGCCGGGCTGAATTCCAAGCCCCGCCTGGCCACCGGCGCAGCACCAGCGCAGCGAGCCGCCGTCCTCGCTGCTCCAAGGCGTTGGCCAGTACTGGCCAACATCGTCAACAGGGATCTGCGCTTGGTCGGTCATCGGCCAGCGAGGCTATTAGAGCCCGCTGGCAGGGTGCGTCGCGGTCAGCCGACCTTCGTGACCGACGGTTCCTTCCAAGTGCCGTTCAGAATCGCCTTCGACGGCAGGTAGAGGCGCATGTTGAGGCGGAAACCAGCCGGCGGCGAAGGCAGCCAGTTGACGCCCTTCTCGGTCGGCTTTGTCTGCTGAATCGCGATCACGACCGAGCCATCCTTCTGCGTGATCATGCCCGGGTGGTACGGGCCGATCGCGTAGATCTTCGGTGCGTTCGCAACGAGATAGCCGTTGGCGTCATACATCGTGACCGACCAGAAACCGTCGACCGGCGGCAACTTGCCTGGCTTAAAGACCATCCGATAGTTGTTGGCGCCGTTCAATGGGGCGCCTGCTACGTCGGTCAGAGCGATCGGGTAGGTCGACTCGATAACCGTGTTGATCCCGATGCCAAGTAGCGCGGTCCGAGCCCGTAGCGTGTAGTCGGTTCCGAAAACGCCGGACTTCGCCGGCGGGTTGAACCAGCCACCGTTGGCCTGCGCCTGAATCAGCACCGGCAGCTTCGAGTCGACTGGGAGCGCTGCCGCGGCGGCGTCAACGCCAGCCGCCAAACCTTCAAGTACTGGGGCGGGCAACCCTGCCGTGCTGGGCTTAAGGCCGACTCCAATGCCGAACTGCTGCATTCGAGCAACGATCTCTGCGTCGCGCGCCGGAGGCGGGTCGGCAGTCATCGAAGCGCTCAGCGCGTCGAGAAATGCGAGGCCTGTTGGCTCGACCAGCTTTGGACGGCCAGGAGTCAGTTTGCGCGGAGCGGGCAGAGCCTTGCCAGCGGTCAGGTCGGCAAGCGTGCCGAGCCTGTACTGCGCCATCAGCTTCTTTGCCTTCACCGTGTCTTTCCCTCCACCGACCAGCGTGCGGCCGATACACCAGAGGCGACGGGCCGACGACTTAAAGAGCTTGACGCCCTTCGGTAGCGGCTTCTTCGACTTTGCGCCGCTCCACTCCAGCGCCCACGTTCCCCCTGAGGAACCATCGAGGCGGCGGCCGATGTAGCCGACGACGTTGGTGTACGGCTCGAGGAACTCGAAGGTGTAGTAGCGGCCGTCCATCTTCGGCAACTTCAGCACGACAGGGCCGTCACCAAGATCAATTTGGGCGAGCGAGTAGAGCGTGTCGTTGTTCGGTGCGACAACGCCCTCCGCCCCGGCCTCAGCGAGCTTCTGCGCATTGGCGAGCACGTTCACAGGAGCGTTCAGCTTCAGGTCTGCCTCGCGAATCAGGTTGAACTCACTGAGCGGGAAGCCAAAGAGGTAGGCCTCCTTACCCATCGCGACGCCTGCGGCGCGCTGGTCGGCCGGCGTGGCACCGAAGTCGGCAGCGCCGGCAGGGGCGGCAGCAACGAGCATCGCGGCGGTAGCAAATCCCAATAGAACTGATCTCTTCATCTCCATAGAACGGCATATTACATGGCGCCCGTCCGCGCTGTCGCAGTTGCCTTCTCGCTCCCGCTAGGTATCGTGCCGCGCGATGGCGAAGATCTTTGTCGCCCGGGCATTGCCGGGAGATGCAATCCAGCGACTGCGTGACGCAGGCCACGAGGTGACCGTGCACGGCGGCTCGATGCCGCCAACGCGTGAGGAGCTGCTTGCGGGCGTAGCAGAGGCCGACGGCTTGCTCTCGCTACTAACCGACCGCGTTGACGGCGAGCTGCTCGACAGCGCTCCGCAGCTGAAGGCGGTCGCCAACTTCGCCGTCGGCTGCGACAACATTGACCTTGCAGCAGCAGCCGAGCGCGGTATCCCGGTAGGCGTTGCCGCCCACGTGCTTACCGACGCGACCGCCGACCTAACGATGGCGCTGCTGCTGGCCGCGGCGCGAAACCTCCCCGAGGGCGAGCGCGACGCGCGCGAAGGCCGCTGGAAGACCTGGGAGCCAGAAGGTTGGCTTGGGCGCGAGCTGCGCGGCGCAAAGCTGCTGATCGTTGGCCGCGGCCGGATCGGCCAAGCGGTCGCCGACCGCGCTGAGCCGTTCGGAATGGAGATCAGCTTCGCTGGCCGCGACGACGACCTCCACGCCGCACTAGCCGAGGCCGACATCGTCAGCATTCACTGCCCACTCAACGAGCAGACCCACCATCTGATCGACGCCGCTGCGCTCGCCTCGATGAAGCCAGACGCCTTGCTGATCAACACAACCCGCGGCGGCGTCGTAGACCAGGCTGCCCTGATCGAGGCTCTCCACGCCGGCACAATCGGAAGCGCCGCGCTCGACGTCACCGACCCTGAGCCACCGCCGGCAGATGACCCGATCTATTCCGCGCCTAACTGCCTGATCGTGCCGCACATCGGTTCTGCGACGGCAACTACTCGCGCCGCGATGGGCAACTGCGCCGCCGACAACCTGCTCGCCGCGCTGGCCGGCGAGCCGATGCCGACGCCGGCGCCGACGCCAGCGGCGTAGTCTCGTCGCGTGAGGATCGCCGTCGTCGACATCGGAACGAACTCGACGCGGCTGCTGCTAGCCGACGTCGCAGCCGACGGTTCAATCACAGAGCTGGCGCGGCGCAGCGAGGTGACGCGGCTTGGCGTCGGCGTCGACTCCAGCGGCGTCCTTTCTGAAGAAGCGATGGAGCGCGTCTTCGCGACGCTCGACGATTACGCGGCGATGATCGAAGAGCTCGGCGGCGCCGACCAGCGCCGCGCCGTGCTTACCAGCGCCACTCGCGATGCAGCAAACGGCGCCGAGTTCACGCAGCAGGTCGCCGAGCGCTACCAGCTTGACGCCCGCGCAATCGCCGGCGAGCAGGAGGCCCAGCTCTCGTTCCTCGGCGCGACCAGCGGCCGCGATCCCGACGACGGTTCGCAGATCGTCGTCGTTGACATCGGCGGTGGCTC
>JBAXGJ010000184.1:0-3135 GCA_037139475.1 Actinomycetes bacterium | reverse complement strand
GTGCTGCGCGACCAGGCGATCGCCGACGAAGCGCTCGCCGACTTCCCGCCGCCATACCGCAAGCTCGATGCCGCCGTGCTCGAAGCATTGATTCTGAAAGGCCCGCTCGGCCTCAGCGAAGACGACATCTCGCACTTCAACGGCCTTGGCTACTCGCGCAGCGACGAGGAGGCCCTCGCGCTGCTTGAAAGCGGTGAATTCGACGCCGCTTTCTTCCTTTCCGGCGCGCCGATCGAGCAGATCCAAGAGATAGCCGCCGCCGGCGTAAACATGCCCCCGAAGTCAACCTTCTTCACGCCGAAGGTGCCCACGGGGCTTGTCTTCAACCCGCTGTCGTAGTCTTCTTAGTGATGAAAGCAATCGCGACCCGCAAGGAAGGACACCAACACAGCATCACGATCCGTGATCATGAGCTGACGATTGACGAGGACGCTGAGCTCGGCGGGACCGACACCGGCCCCACGCCGCTGGAACTTCTCGCCGCCAGCCTCGCCAGCTGCGTCGCGGTCACGGTCGAGATGTACGCCGACCGCAAAGGCTGGAATGTAGGAAAGCTCGAGGTCGAGGTTGATTACGCGACCGCCGAACGGGGCACGCCAACGAAGTTTGAGGTTGTGCTTCGGCTCCCAAGCGAACTGAGCGATGAGCAGGTCGAACGGCTCTCCGTGATCGCGGCAAAGTGCCCTGTCCATCGCACACTCGATGGCGAAGTGATGTTCGACGAGCGTGTCGAGCGCACCGCTCTCACGAGCTGAACTGGCGGGCGCGCTCGCCCCTGAGCTGCTGAGCGCCGATGCGGCGGCAGCGCTTCCGGTGCGCGGCCGCAAGAAGGCAGGCGTGCTGGTCCCATTGTTTGCCAGCGACGAAGGAGCTCTCTCAATCGTGATGACGCGCCGCGGTGACAACCTCCGCCGCCACGCCGGTGAGCTCTCGTTCCCAGGCGGCCGCGTTGATGATCAAGACGCCGACTTAAGTTCTACGGCGCTGCGCGAAGCGCACGAGGAGATCGGGCTCGCGCCGCCATCGGTGGAGTTAATCGGTGCGCTTCCTCCAACCCCAACGATTGCGACCGGCTATGCCGTTCACCCCTTCGTCGGCTTGATCGACCCCGGCCAGCACTGGGTGATCTCGCAGCGGGAGGTCGCGTCGATCCACGAATTCAACGTCGCTGAGCTGCTCGCCGGTTACGGCCGCCGGCGAATCAAGCGCCGTGGGATCGGCTTCACGACCGACACCTATGTTGTTGAAGATCAGCTCGTCTGGGGGGCGACCGCGAGAATCCTTGGCGACCTATTCGCCCGCCTCGAAGCCGCCGGGCTTAGCTGACCTTGACGCCGCTTGGGTCGCTGACGATGCGGATATACGGCCGTGGCTCTTCCCAGCCGTCGGGGTACTTCTCCGCCGCCTGCTCGTTCGTGACGGAACCAGCAATGATCACGTCGTTACCTGGCTGCCACTGAGCTGGCGTTGCGACGGCGTGCTCAGCGGTGAGCTGGAGCGAGTCGAGCACACGAAGTACCTCGTCGAAGTTGCGGCCGGTTGTCATCGGGTAGATCAGGACCAGCTTGATCTTCTTGTCAGGCCCGATCACGAAGACGTTGCGGAGCGTGCCGTTCTGGGCCGGAGTGCGCTCGGTTGGGTCGCCCTCGACGTCTGCCGGGAGCATCCCGTAAAGCTTGGAGACGTTGAAGTCGGTGTCGGCGATCATCGGAAAGTTCGGTGCCGTGCCCTGAGTTTCCGCGATGTCCGAGGCCCACTTCTCGTGGTTTTCGAGCGGATCGACCGAGAGGCCAATGATCTTTACGCCGCGCTCGTCGAACTCCGGCTTGATCGAAGCCATGTAGCCGAGCTCGGTCGTGCAGACTGGGGTGAAGTCGCGCGGGTGCGAGAAGAGGACGGCCCATGAGTCGCCGATCCAGTCGTGGAAGTTGATCTTGCCTTCGGTTGTTTCAACGTCGAAATCTGGTGCTGTGTCGCCAATTGTCGGCACGGGTTTATCTCCTTGGAGTCGGTGTTCTAGAGCAAACTATACAAACCTGATCGCGATTATGTTATTTAGATGTTCTTCGTGGGCCCGCGAGCAGCCCAGCGATTGCCTGCTGTGCCTCTTCGAGCCATCCATCACGGGCGCCAAGAGGGTCTGAGTGGAGCAGCGCAAACGGGATCGCGTTCTTCTCACGCGCCAACTCCATCTCCGCGACGCCGCTCTCTAGCAAAGCTTCGCTAATCGGTCCTGCAGCTTCATAGACCACGCCGCGCACCGTTGTGTCGGTCGTCTTCTCGAGCATCATTCGCAGCCGCGAGCCGTGCAGCGCGGCGACCTTCTCCTCGTCGCCGCTGGCGGTGCCAAGCAGCCAGAAGAGCAGCGTCACGTTCTCTAGCGCGTAGCGCAGCGTCCCGATCACGTCTGGCGTTCCGATCCAACACTCTCCCCCAGCCGCTTCGATCGCCGCGCGGCCATCCTCGGTCCGCGTGACGCAGCGCGCCGCGTGGCCCTCGGCGACGAGATCCCGCGCTAGGTCAAGCCCGCGGCAGCCGCCGCCGACGATTAACACCCTCACTGCGCGCCGCCATCTGAACCGGTCACCAGCGAGCGCTCGAACTCTTCCAACGTCTGCTCGGCCTCGCCGCGCTTGCGGCGCCGCGAGTTGCGTGCCTCAAGCAGCTGCGCGAGGTCTTCCTGCTCAAGCTTCGGGTCTTCGTGAATCCCCGCCATCTCGCGATCGATCTCAGCCTTCAGCTCAACGTGGCTGATCTCCGCTGCTCCACGAGCTCGGCGCTTGGCGTTGACGGCCGCCTCCATCTGCTCAAGGTCGTCGATCTCATTCGTGAACTCCAGTTCAGCCGAGCGCGTCTGGCGCCAATCGAGCTGGTCGGCGCCCGAGCCCGGGAAGAGAATCCCAATCAGCACGACCGCGGTGACGAGCAGCACGATTACGACAATCACGATTAGTGCGAACGAGTCCATCAAGCTTCATTCTATGACGGCTGAGCTGGGGGCGTACCTGCGCATACCATCGCCGAAACCTTGTAAGTTTCGTAAATGCTGATCACACGCTCACTAAAGCTTCTAGTTGCCGCAGCCTGTCTCGCGGGGCTGGCAATGCCCGCAGCGGCATCGGCTGCAAAGTCGCC
>JBAXGJ010000183.1:0-3162 GCA_037139475.1 Actinomycetes bacterium | reverse complement strand
ATCCGCGTCATGACGCCCGCTCCCTTGACTGCGCGTACCAAGGCATCACGAGCCGCTGCAGCGCGAAGGTCAGCGCGTAGAGCGCCAGCGTCAGGAGCGCGCAGATGATTACTGCCGCCAGCACAAGATCGGTTCGGAATGAGTTCTTCGCCGACTGCATGTAGATCCCAAGCCCCAGCTCGGCGCCGGCGTACTCGGCGAAGATCGCGGCGACAACGGCGTAAGTAACTGAGATGCGAAGGCCGGTGAAGAAGCTCGGCAGCGCCGACGGCAAGCGCAGCAGGCGCCAGGTTTTCCACCAGCCCGCGCCCATCGTCTCCATCAAGGTCATCGCATCGCGCGCGGTCGAGGCGTAGCCCTCGAGCAGGCCGACCAGTAGCGGGAAGAAGGTGACGAGTGCCACCAGCAGGATCTTCGGCGTCAGCCCAAAGCCGAACCAGATCACGACCAACGGCGCGAGCACGATGATCGGCAGCGTCTGGCTGCCAATCAAGACAGGGGTGAGCGCTCGGCGGACGGTCTGCGAGCGATCGAGCAGGATCGAAAGCAGAAAGGCGAAGCTCAGCGAGAGCGCAAAACCGAGCACCACTTCGCGCACGGTCGGCAGCAGGTTGTCCCAGAGCGAGCTGCGATCGGCCCAGCCAGCGCTGGCAACCCGGCTGGGCGCTGGCAGCAGGTCGTTTCCGACCTCACCGAGCGTCGAGTAAAGCTGCCACACGATCAGCAGCAGGGCGATTACGAGGAGTGCGGGAACGAGCCTGCCTAACTGTCTCATCGGCCTCGTCAGCGTACCGGGCTGGAGGCGCGCGCCTGACGCCTAGCCACTGCGACAAGCACATACAGTCCATGATCCAACCAACCGACGGAGCCGCACGTGAAGCAGCTGAGCAAAGTTTTGATCGCAACGGTGGTCGCAGCGGCATTGGTCGCCGTGCTCGTAAGCGGCTGCGGTTCGGAGCAAAGTGCCAGCTCAGAGAGTGCAGGCAGCACGCCGGTAAGCATCGCGCTCGACTGGACGCCGAACACGAACCACATCGGCATCTTCGTCGCCGACCAGCTTGGTTACTACACGGACGAAGGGTTGAACGTGAAAATCCTTCCCTACGCCAGCACGCAGCCGGAGACGCTCGTCGCGCGCGGCAAGGCTGACTTCGGGGTCGGCAACCAGGCCGGGATTGCCTACGCCCGCGCCTCCGGCCAGGACGTCCTCCAAGTGATGGCCAACATCGCCAAGACTCAGTACGCGCTCGGCGTCGGCGCTGGAAACACGGCGATCCGTTCACCAAAGGACCTTGACGGCAAGACCTACGCAGGCTTCGGCACCCCCGATGAGGGCCCGGAGCTCAAGTACGTGATCAAGGCCGACGGCGGCACAGGCGTCTTCAAGACGATCACGCTCAATACGACCGCCTACGAGGCTGTCTATAACAACACCGCCGACTTCACGATCGCCGTCACAACCTGGGAAGGGATTCAGGCGAAGCTGCTCGGCAAGCCGATGCGCTTCTTTGAGTTCACCGACTACGGCTTCCCGACTCAGTACTCCTCAGTGATCGAATCGAGCGATAAGTATTTGAAAGCGAACACCGACACGGCAAAGAAGTTCCTTGCCGCAACGCAGAAGGGTTACCAATACGCGCAGGACCACCCAGTAGAGGCGGCCAAGCTGCTCGTCAAAGCGAATCCGCAGACGATCAAGGACGCAAAACTGGCCCAGCAGAGCGCGCTGATGCTCGCCCGGGGCGGCTACTACAAGGGCGTGGACGGCAAGATTGGCCCGGTCGACGCGGCGATCTGGAATAAGTACGGCAACTTCCTTTATTCCTCGAAGCTGCTGACCGGCGCCGACGGCAAGCCGCTGGCCAGCGAGCCCGACTGGGGAAGCTTCTTCAGCAACGACTACCTGCCCGGCGGATAACCGGCGGCGCTGCGATGGAAATCGATATCGCAGCGCTCGCGGAGCAGATCAGAGCGCTGCGGCCGTCAGCAGGCGGCGTCCGCGTGATTGCGATCGATGGCCCGGCAGGCTCGGGCAAGTCGACCCTTGCGAGCGAGCTCGCCGAAGTGCTCGGCGAAGCGTTGGTGCTCAACACCGACCAGCTCTACCCCGGCTGGGATGGGCTCGCGGAGGGAGCGCAACGGCTCGTCGATGACGTTCTGCTGCCTCTGAGCGCAGGGTTGGCGGCGACGGTTAGACCGTGGGACTGGAGCTCCGGCAGTGAAGGCGAGCCGCGAGAGCTGCCTGCCTGCGCGACGCTGATCGTCGACGGCGCGGGCTGCGGCAGCCGCGCCGCGGCCGAGTTCGTCAGCATGATCATCTGGCTTGACGCCGACCCCGAACTGCGCAAGCAGCGCGCGCTCGAGCGCGACGGTGAGATGTTCGCGCCCCACTGGGGAAGCTGGGCGGAGCAGGAGACGGAACTATTCGAGCGCGAGCAGACGCGCGAGCGCGCCGACCTAGTGATCCTCACCGACACCGATCCGCAACAATCAGCTTGATGAAGATCAACACTTCCGCCGCGCTGAGAGCGGGCCTGATTCAGCTCGTCGCGGTCGGCGTGCTAGCGCTGATCAGCGGCCTGCTGTTGCCGCACTCGACATTCGTTGACTTCGGCTGGTTGATCGGGCCGCTCGCTTGGATCCTTGCGGCGACGATCACAGCGCTAGCGGTTCAGCTTCCGTTGCCTCCCGCCTGGCTTGGCGCCGTGCTCGCGGGCATCCCGAGCGCGATCGCAACGGTTATCGGCGCGCACTGGCTTGGAGCGGTGATCGCAATTATTTGCTTCGCGCTCTGGTGCGGAGGGCTCGCGGCGCGTAGGATCGAGATCTGATGGATCTTGGAATCGAAGGGCGCGTAGCGCTCGTAACCGGAGCATCGAAGGGACTCGGCCTTGCCGTGGCCCAAACTCTGGCCGCCGAAGGCGCGAAGGTCGCGATCACCTCACGCGATGAGAAGAACATCCAGAAGGCCGCCAAGCAGATCGGCGCGACCGGCTTCGCTCACGACAGCGGCAACCTTGAAGGGATCCCAGTTCTCGTCCACGAGATCGAGCACTTCCTCGGCCCAATCGACATTCTTGTGACTAACACTGGCGGCCCGCCGCTCGACCCCAACGCGCTCGGCTTCAGCGACCAGCAGTGGCACGACGCCTACGAAGACCT
>JBAXGJ010000182.1:0-3166 GCA_037139475.1 Actinomycetes bacterium | reverse complement strand
GTCCGGCGCCATACCCGGCGATCGTCCGCGACCTGCAGCGCTGCATCGGTGACGAGGCGCGCGAACAGATTCTTGAGCGCGAAGGTCGTTTGCCTGAAAGGGTTATCGCCTGTGTTGGCGGCGGCTCGAACGCGATCGGCGCCTTCACCGCCTTTGTTGGTGACGACGACGTTCAGCTGATCGGCGTTGAGGCTGCAGGGGAGGGGATCGAGAGTGGTCGCCACGGCGCACCGCTGACTGCCGGTGGGCGGCCAGGTGTGCTCCACGGATCGCTCAGCGCGCTGCTCCAAGACGACGAGGGTCAGATCGCTGAGGCGCACTCGATCTCAGCCGGGCTCGACTACCCAGGGTCCGGCCCAGAGCACGCTTGGCTTCGCGACAGCGGCCGCGCGACCTACGTTGGCGTGACAGATGACGAGGCGCTGGCAGCTTTTGAGCGCACCGCTCAGCTTGAAGGGATCATTCCCGCTCTTGAGCCTGCCCACGCTCTCCATTACGTCTTGAACGTGCCAAGCGAGTCGACGTTGGATCTGATCTGTCTTTCTGGTCGCGGCGATAAAGATCTCGCTGAAGTGCTCGCGCTGCTCGGACGCGGATGAGCGGCGCCGATCGCATCGAGGCAGCGTTCGCTGGCTGCGAGCGGCGCGCTGCACTGATGCCGTACCTGATGGGCGGCTTCCCCGACCTGCCGACCTCATTGGCGATCGCTAACGGCTACGCAGACGCTGGAGCCGACCTGATTGAGCTTGGCGTTCCATTCTCCGATCCGCTCGCCGACGGCCCCGTCATTCAGAGCGCTGGCACCGCGGCACTGCACGCAGGCGCAACATTGGACGGCGTACTGGCGATAGCGAGCGAGCTTTCGGGCCGCCTGCCGGTCGTCCTGATGTGTTATTCGAACGCCGTCCTCGCTCGCGGCATGGAGCAGTTCGTTAGCGACATCGCGGACGTAGGGGTGAGCGGGCTAATCATGCCCGATCTGCCACTCGAAGAGGCGCCGGAGACAGCCGCTAGCTGCGCCTCGGCCGGGGTGGCGTTCGTTCCGCTCGCTGCCCCAACCAGCACCGACCAGCGACTCGCTGCGATCGGGGCAGCAGCGCAGGGCTTCCTTTACACCGTTGCCGTCGCTGGCACTACCGGTGAGCGAGGCGACGACAGCGACTACGCCGAAGTTGTCGCCCGCGTCCGAGCTCACACCAGCGCTCCGGTCGCACTGGGCTTCGGAATCTCAACGCCGGAGCAAGCGAGCGCAGCAGCCGACGCTGGCGCAGACGGCGTGATCATCGGCAGCCGCTTGGTCCGCGAAGCGGCCGAGGCCGAGGACCCGGCGAGCGCCTGCCGCCTACTGGTAGAGCAATTCGCGCAAGCGCTTCGCTAAGATTTGCGCAGCATGGGAATCGTTATCGCAACCACCTTCGCGCTCTCGCTCTGGGTGATCCTGACTTCGCTGGGAGTGAGCTCGTTTGACGGCATCATGCTGGCGCTCGTGATCATTCTGTTGGCTGCCGGCGCTCGCGTTCTTGGCCGTTCGGTTGGCTCCGTCGGTCCTGGCTCACGCGATTAACTGCTCGCGCGCAGCTGCCCACTCGCGGGCGACCTACAATCTGCGCCGCGTGACCAATTTTTCCTCTCGTAGTCGGTGCGTCGCCCTCGTCGCGACTTGCTCTCTAGCCGCCGCCGCGGTCGGCTGCGGCGGCGAGCGACCGGGCGTCGTCGTCATGGGCGATCAGCTCACCGTGGTCACGAGTGCACCGCTCAGTGGAGACTTGAAGATTCCCGGCCAGGCGATGGTCAACGGCGAGCGCTTGGCTCTGGCTGACGCCAACGGACAAGTCGGAGCGTTCACGGTCTCTCTGACGGTTCTCAACTCAGTTCAGGGGCGGATGCAGATGGCATCTGAGGCGCGCGTTGCCTCTAACGCGAGGGTCGCGGTGCTCTCTCCAACCGCGGTCGCTTACATCGGCGACTACGACTCAGCGGCAACGGCGATCTCGCTGCCGCTGACCAACCAAAGCGGGATCGCAGAGATCTCGCCGCTGAGTGCTTACGGAGGGTTCACTAGCAGCAAGCAGGCTGGGCTCGATGAGCCGGATCGCTTTTATCCAAGCGGACGACGCACCTTCTTCCGTCTCGTTCCAAGCCAAGTGCGCGAGACCGATGCGCAGGCCGCGATCCAAGCGCAGCAGAGCTGCAAGTCAAGTTTTATTGCCTACAGCGACTCGCAGCTCGGTAAGAGCTCTTCCGATGCGATGGCTACGGCGTTGAAAGCGATGTCGGTCGGCACTGCTGGTTCGGCGGCAACGAGCGGCAAGTCATCGCAGGTAGCTAGCTTCGCTCGCCGAGTCGAGCGCTCGGGGGCCGATTGCCTTTCCTATGCTGGCCCGCTCAATCTCGCCGCAGCGCAGCTGTTCAATCGGCTGATCGTTACGAACTCATCACTGAAGTTCTTTGTCGGTAGGGGTGGAGACGCCGCTCCGTTCGCGGAGAACCTCAGCGCCCGCGCTCAGCGCGCGACGCTCGTCACAGGCCCCGGCCCGGACACGAACACTCTCAGTGCCGGCGGAAAGTCTTTCGTCCGTCGCTACCGCGCACAGTTTGGGAGCGACCCCGGAGTTGCAGGGCTCTACGGCTACGCAGCAATGGCCGACGTATTGGACGCGATCCGCCGCGCCGGCGCCAACGGCAACGACCGCCTGAGCGTGCTCGCTGCGCTGAAGCAGACCAACCGCACCAGCTCTGTCATCGGCGCTTACAGCTACGCCGCTAACGGCGACTCAACCCTGAACGGGTTTACCGTCTCGCGGATCGTCGGAGGACAACTCGTTGTCGCCCCGTCGTTAACTGCCGCTATCGCTCGCTAAAGCCTTTCACTCTGCGAGCACGGATGCGAGAGCCGGGCCTAGCTCAGGCTGGATGAACTGGTATCCGTTGGCAATCGCAGCCGCAGGAACGGCGCGCTGCCCCTCGGTTACTAGCTCCGCCATCTCTCCGTAACGGGCGCGAATCACAAACCCGGGAACGGGGAAGACGGAAGGACGGTGGAGGGCCTTACCCAGAGCCTTTGAGAAGTCAGTATTTGTGACCGGCTCGGGCGCCGTACCGTTGACGGGGCCGCTCCAATTTGGCTCGTCGATCGCGGCGAGGTAGAGGCCAACGATGTCGTCGG
>JBAXGJ010000181.1:0-3178 GCA_037139475.1 Actinomycetes bacterium | reverse complement strand
TCTGCTTCAGGCTCGGGCTGCTCGTCGGCCTCAGGCTGTGCAGCCTCGTCGCTCGACTCGGCTTGCGCAGCCTCATCGCTCGCCACTTCCGCGACGTCAACCGGATCGCTGCCCTCTGCCTGATCAACTGACGCTTCTACGCCGTCCTGCTCCGTGTTATCTGCGTCAACCTGCGGCTCGTCGCCCTCTGGCGCCTCAGCAGCGACAGCAGGCTGATGAACCAAGCCTGGTGCGATCTCGTCTTCCGGCCCGTAGTAATCACGTTCGCGGACACGAGCACCCTTACCTACGCGATCACGTAGGTAGTAAAGCTTGGCGCGGCGCACGTCGCCGCGGGCGGCTACGTCGATCTTCTCGATCTTCGGCGAATGGACTGGGAAGGTTCGCTCCACACCGACGCCGAACGACTGCTTGCGGACGGTGAATGTCTCGCGCGCACCGCTGCCTTGGCGGGCGATCACGACTCCTTCGAAGACCTGTGTACGGCGGCGTTCGCCCTCGATCACTTGGAAGTGGACTTTGACCCGGTCGCCTGGGGCGAAGTTGGGCACGCGGCGCAGTTGTGCGCGTTCAAGATTGTCGATTACTGAGCTCATATTGAGGGCGCTCGCGAAGGTTCGGCCGTATTTCTAGCGAGCGCATGAGCGTCGCGACCGGAGCGAGATAGATCAGGATAGCGGAGCTTCGCCAGAAGCTGCCCCGCGCTCACGACTGCGTGCCCGTCGCCACTGCCGAATCTCTTCGTGATGGCCCGAGAGCAGCACCTCCGGAACACCCCAATCGCGGAACTCGGCGGGCCGTGTGTAGTGGGGATATTCGGGGTCACCTTCGAGTGCAGCACTGAACGATTCCTCGACTGCCGAGTCGGCGTCGCCGAGCGCGCCCGGCTGCTTGCGCAGGATTGCGTCGCAGACAACCATTGCCGCCAGCTCGCCGCCAGCGATCACGTAGCGACCGATTGAAACGGCGTCGCTGCAGAAGTGCTGGACAATCCGCTCATCGAAGCCTTCGTACCTCCCGCAGAGCAAGGTCACGGCCGGCTCAGCCGCTAGCTCGTTAACTAGCGCCTCGTCGAGCACGCGCCCGCCCGGCGTCAGCGCAATCACGCGGCGCTGCTTTGGCAGCTCTACCGGATCAACGCCGTAGAAGCCGCGCAGCGCCGCCTCCATCACGTCAACGCGCAACACCATCCCAGCGCCACCGCCGAACGGAGTGTCGTCGACCTGACCGCCGCTCAGCGGCGTGTGCTCGCGCAGGTCGAGCGCCCGCAGCTCGTTTCCCTGCTCGACGGCGTTGGCAACATGACGCTGCTCGGCGAACCATTCGAACCACTGCGGAAAGAGCGTTACGACGTCAAGCTGCACCGGTTAGCCACCGCCAACAAAAGCGAGGTTGACTTCGATCTGTCGCTGTTCGACGTCGACAGAGCGAATCGCGTCGCTGACCATCGGCACCAGCAGCTCACTTCCATCGGGGCGCTTCACCTCGAGCACCTCGCAGGATGGAAGCACGAGCAGCCTCGATACTTCGCCGACCGCGAGCTCCCCGTCAATCACGCGACAACCCTCAAGTTCTTCAGCCCACCATTCACGATCGCCAAGCTTGGGCGCGTCGACAAGCGAACAGAAGAGCGCCTGCCCGCGCAGCTCTTCGACCGCCTCTGGGGTTGTGACGCCGACAAGGCGGACAATTGGCTTCTCGTCGGTTCCGGCGCGCCGCTCGATTTCGAGATCGCGCTGCTCGACGCGCACGCTGACGCCGACCTCAAGCAGCACGGCGCGAGGGCGAGTTACGTAGAAGCTCCCATCGAGTCCGTGCGGGCGGCCGATCCGGCCGGCCTGCAACCACTGCTCGGGCTCGGCGGCCACGTCAGTCGACGATGTCGATCAGCACGCGGCGCTCTTCGCGAACCGCTGCTGCCTTCAGCACCGTGCGCAGCGCGTTGGCTGTCCGCCCACCTCGGCCGATCACCTTGCCGTAATCGTCTTCACCGACGGTCAGCTCGAGCACGACCGTTCCGTCGTCGTCGTCGAACTGCTCGACAACGACAGCGGCTGGATCGTCAACTAGCGAGCGGGCCAGGAACTCGAGAAGTTCGCGCATTTCTGCAGCCTAGACGGGAATGCCCTGCGTGTGCAGCAGCTTGCGAACCTGCGAGGTCGGCTGCGCGCCCTTGTCGAGCCAGAGCTTTATCCGGTCCGCGTCGAGCGTGACCGTTGAAGGGTTGGTCTGGGCGTTGTACTGCCCGACGACCTCGATGAAGCGACCGTCACGCGGTGAGCGTTGGTCGGCGACAACAACTCGCCAGATCGGATTTTTCTTGCCGCCCACTCGCGTGAGCCTTAGTCGTACGGCCACAGGTTCCTCTCGAAGTTCACAGAACGTCAGCGATAGAGGGTAGCGGGGCGCCCCAGCTCAGGCGCGCACGCTCCTCCGCGGGGCTTCTTCTGGCGCTTCGACAAGCGCCACCGCGCCGCGCACGGCGACAACCTCGACCGCCTCTCCTGGCGCGAACGTTTGAGCATCGCGGCTAGACCGAGCGGTCCAGATCTCGCCGTCGATCTCGATCGCTCCGGTTGCTTCATCGTTGACGACATGCTCTTCGACTACGCCAACCTGGCCGATCACAAAGTCATGCTCGGCGCCACCAGCGGCAAAGTCGAGCCGCTCGCGCCGCAGCAGCGGACGAAGCACGAGCAGCGTGACGACGGCGACGACGACGGCGATCAAGCTAACGAGCACGATCTCGGCGCCGAGCAGAGTTCCTAGCGCCATTGCGACCGCGGCTGCGACCAACGGGGCGAGAAAGAAGCTTTCGGTCACAATCTCGCCGAGCGCAAGCGCGGCGGCGATCAGGAGCCAGATCACGGGAGTTGACATCAGTAGAGAGCTTACCGCCCGTCTCTGGAGCGCTACGGGCCGCTAGTGGCGCTCAGGCAGCCTGTACGGCGTCACTGCCAGCGTCGACCTCGGCTGGAAGCTTGCGACTGATCACCTTCGAGACGCCGTCGCCACCCATCGAAACGCCGTAAAGCGAATCGGCTGCCTCCATCGTCCGCTGCTGGTGCGTGACGACGATGAACTGAGCGCGGTCGCGGTAAAGCCTCAGCAGCTCAAGGAAGCGGCCGATGTTGAGATCGTCGAGCGCAGCCTCTACCTCGTCGAGGATGTAGAACGG
>JBAXGJ010000180.1:0-3189 GCA_037139475.1 Actinomycetes bacterium | reverse complement strand
GCCGACCGCCAATCTTTCTACCTCGACAATCCCGGCGAGCTCGAGAGCGGAGAGGTCGCCGTTGAGTTCATTGCCCAGTACTACTCCGGCCGCCCGGGCGTGCCGTCACAGATCATCGTCCAGCAGCAATTGGCCGAGTCGGAGCGAGGAGCGCTGGCTGAGGTATTGAGCGAGCGACGCGGGGCGGGGGTTGAGATTCGTGCCTCCGAGCGCGGCGCCAAGCTGCGCATCCTTGAGCTGGCCGAGCGCAACGCCGCACTGGCGCTCGATCATGAACGGCTGCGCAACGAGCAGACGCGCCGCCGCCGCATCGAAGCGCTCGACGAGCTGCAGCGCGAGTTGAAGCTCGAATCGCTGCCGATGCGGATCGAATGCTTCGACATCTCGAACCTGATGGGAACGCACACTGTCGCCTCGATGGTCGTCTTTGAATCGGCGACGGCGAAGAAGGCCGACTACCGCCGCTTCACGATCCGCTCGCTCGAAGAAGGGCAGCCCGATGACTTCGCGGCAATGCGTGAGGTGCTCGAGCGCCGCATCAACGCTTGGGAGAGTCAGGCCGATCTGTCACCGCATGACCCGGCCTACAACCAGTCCTTCGCGACGCTGCCAAACCTGATCGTGATCGACGGTGGCAAGGGCCAACTATCAGCCGGGCTTGAGGTGCTCGATCGCTTCCGCGAGCGCGGCGTCGCCGTGATCTCACTAGCGAAGCGGATCGAGGAGGTCTTCGAGCCCGATCAGAACGTGCCGCTGATGCTGGAGCCGGGCAGCGCCGGCCTGCAGCTACTGCAGCGCGTCCGCGATGAGGCACACCGTTTCGCGATCGCCCACCACCGCGCGCGCCGCGACGGCGCGATGACAGCGTCGGCGCTCGACAGCGTTCCTGGCGTCGGGCCAAAGCGCAAGAAGGCCTTGATCAAGCAGTTCGGCTCGCCGGAAGCGGTAATGGCAGCTAGCCGTGAGGAGCTCGAAAAGGTCCCTGGTCTGCCGACGAAGGTCGCAAACGACCTGCTCCACCACATGCGGCGCACCGGCAACTGAGCGCTCGCTTGCGGCTCCACGCCGCCGCGGCGCAATACTGAGTGGGCGATGAACGCTGAAACCCCAGCCGGCTCTGAGCAGGGAGCCGAGCCAGTCCCACTTGAGGATTTCGTGATCATTACCGGCGTTTCCGGCGCCGGCCGATCAACGGCGATGGAAGCATTTGAGGACGCCGGCTACTTCTGCGTCGACAATCTGCCGCCGGAGATGATCGGCGGCCTGGTTGACGTGTTCCTGCACGAGGGCTCGAAGGTTCGACGCGCCGCCGTTGTCTCCGACGCCCGCGGCGGCGAGTACTTCGATCAGATGTCGCGCGTGCTCGATGAGCTCGCCCAGGCCAGCATTAACTACCGCGTGTTGTTCCTTGATGCCTCAGACCAAGAGCTCTTGACGCGCTACCAGGAGACGCGCCGGCGCCACCCACTCAGCCCTGCTGGCAGCGTGCCGCAGGGGGTTGCCGCAGAGCGCGAGATGGTCAACCCGATCAAGGCCCGCGCCGACCTGATCGTCGATTCAACCGGGCTAACGGCCGCTGAGCTGCGCGCCAAGCTGATCGAAGATCTACTACCGCGCAGCAGCGCCGCGAAGCTGGCCGTGACGTTTGAGAGCTTCGGCTTTAAGCACGGCCCGGCGCGCGACGCCGACCTGCTCTTCGACGTTCGCTTCCTACCGAACCCGCATTACGTTGATGAACTCAGGCCGCTGACCGGTCGCGATCAGGCAATCGTTGAATACGTCGGTCGCGACGGTCGCCTTGAGCAGCTCTACGAGCACCTGCTGGGGCTGCTCGATTACCTGCTGCCGCAGTACGTCGCCGAAGGCAAGTCGCACCTGACGATTGCGATCGGCTGCACCGGCGGGCACCACCGCTCGGTCGCCGTCGCCGAGGGGCTAAGTCGCCACTACGCCGACGGTGATGGACTGACCGTTGATGTAGTCCATCGCGACATCGATCTCTAATAACTGGAGATCGCAACGCAGCCAGCGACGTCGCTCAGATAGCCTAGGTCGGGTAATCGACCCGAAGGATTGCCTCTAAATGTCCGTACGTGTTGCCATCAATGGGTTTGGCCGAATCGGCCGAAATGTGGTTCGCGCGGCGAAGGCCAGCGGCGCCGACGTTGAGTTCGTCGCCGTCAATGACCTGACCGATCCCGCGACGCTCGCTCACCTCTTCAAGTACGACTCGATCCTCGGCCCCTACGGCGGAACCGTTGAGCACTCCGACAACTCGATCACGATCGACGGCGATGAGATCCGCGTCTGCGCTGAGCGCGACCCGGCCGACCTGCCGTGGGAAGAGATTGGCGTTGACGTTGTCGTCGAATCAACCGGCTTCTTCACCAAGCGCGACGACGCCGCCAAGCACCTCGCGGCAGGTGCCAAGAAGGTCGTCATCTCAGCTCCCGCTAGCGGTGAGGACAAGACGATCGTGCTCGGCGTCAACTTCGATCAGTACGACGCCGCCACGCAGGACGTGATCTCGAACGCCTCCTGCACGACCAACTGCCTCGCGCCGATCGCCAAGGTCGCCAACGACACGGTTGGCATCAAGCACGGGCTGATGACGACGATTCACGCCTACACCGGTGATCAGGCTTTGCAGGACGGCCCGCACTCCGACCTGCGCCGCGCCCGCGCTGCAGCAGCCAACCTTGTGCCGACCTCAACCGGCGCCGCGAAGGCCGTCGCGCTGGTTCTGCCAGAGCTGAGCGGCAAGCTGCACGGCTACGCGATCCGCGCCCCCGTTATCACCGGCTCGGTCGTTGACCTCACCTTCGAAGCTGAGCGCGCAACCAGTGTTGAAGAGATCAACGCAGCGCTCAAGGCCGCTGCAGAGGGGCCGATGAAGGGGATTCTTCGCTACACCGAGGATCCAATCGTCTCCTCCGACATCGTCGGCGACCCGCACAGCTCGATTGTTGACGGGCTGCTAACGAGCGTTCTCGATGACACGCTGGTCAAGATCGTTAGCTGGTACGACAACGAGTGGGGCTACTCGAACCGCGTCGTAGACCTGGTTCAGAAGCTTCTCTAACGGCCGGTGCGCACGCTTGACGAGATTGATGTCGTCGGGCGAACCGTCTTCGTGCGCGTTGATTTCAACGTGCCGCTCAATGATGAAGGCCACGTAACCGATGACGC
>JBAXGJ010000179.1:0-3225 GCA_037139475.1 Actinomycetes bacterium | reverse complement strand
GTAATCAAGGGCCGCAAAGTCGCAGACTCCGTTTACGCGATGGTCGTCCCGGGCTCGGTGCAGGTCAAGAAGCAGGCAGAGGAGGAGGGCCTCGACAAGGTTTTCAGCGACGCTGGCTTCGATTGGCGTGGCGCTGGCTGCTCAATGTGTCTTGGAATGAACCCCGACATTCTCCAGCCCGAAGAACGCTGCGCGTCGACTTCAAACCGCAACTTCGAGGGCCGCCAGGGACGCGGCGGCCGGACCCACCTCGTTAGCCCACAGATGGCCGCTGCGGCAGCAATCGAAGGTCGCTTCGTCGACATTCGTAGCTGGGGGGAGAGCTAACAATGGATCCGATCGACGTGATCGACGGCAAGGTTTCATTCCTTGACCGTGACGATGTAGATACCGACCAGATCATCCCGAAGCAGTTCCTCAAGCGGATTGAGCGCACCGGCTTTGGCGAGTTCCTCTTCCACGACTGGAAGCAGGAGGAAGGCTGGGAGCTCCACCCGCACCCAATCCTCGTTGCCGGCCGGAACTTCGGCTGCGGTTCATCGCGCGAGCATGCGCCTTGGGCACTCGAGGACTACGGCTTCCAAGCGATCATCGCGCCCTCTTTCGCCGACATCTTCTTCTCGAACTCGACCAAGGTCGGCCTGCTGCCGGTAGCGCTCAGCCCTGAGGAGTGCAAGGCGATCGCTGAGGCTGGATCGGCGCGGATTGACCTTGACGCCCAGCAAGTGAGCTATGGCGACGGACGGGTTGCGAGCTTCGATATCGACCCTGAGATCAAACGGCGCCTGCTCGACGGGCTTGACGACATTGCGCTGACGATGTTCGAGACCGAGCTAATCGACGCCTACGAGTCGACAATGGAACGCCACGGCCCCGTAACAACTGCGCTATGAGCGGCGCAGCGCAGGTTGCCTTGCTGCCCGGTGACGGGATCGGCCCGGAAGTCATCGCTTCCGCCGTTGAGGTTTGCGAAGCGCTCTGCCCGGGCGAATATGAGTTTGAGCCGCAGATCTTCGGCGGCTCTTCGATCGATGCCAACGGCGTCGCGATGACAGACGAAACACTGGCAGCTTGCCGCGACGCAGACGCCGTTCTACTGGGCGCCGTCGGCGGCCCGAAGTGGGACACCACCGACCCAGACGCGCCTCGCCCCGAGCAAGGGCTGCTCGGACTGCGCAAGGGGCTTGGGCTCTATGCCAACCTGCGCCCGGTAAAGACGATCGAGGCCCTCGTCGACGCCAGCCCGCTGCGCGAAGAGCGGATTGCCGGAACCGACCTCCTGGTCGTGCGCGAACTGACCGGTGGCATCTACTTCGGCGAGAAGAAACGCACCGCAACGATGGCCAGCGATCTCTGTGAGTACAGCGTCGAGGAAGTGGAGCGGATAGCCCGCGTCGCTTTCGGCGCCGCACGCTGCAAAGTTTCGAGCATCGACAAGGCCAACGTGCTCGAAACCAGCCGCCTCTGGCGTGAAGTCGTCACGCGCGTCCATGCTGATGAGTTCCCGAACGTTGAACTCGAGCACGTGCTCGTCGACAACGCAGCGATGCAGCTCGTTTCAACGCCAACCCAGTTCGACGTGCTGCTTGCCGAGAACCTCTTTGGCGACATCCTCAGCGACGAAGCCGCGATGATTACCGGCTCGATCGGAATGCTCCCGTCGGCCAGCATCGGCAACCCTAACGGGCCCGGCGTCTTCGAACCGGTCCATGGTGCGGCGCCGGACATCGCCGGTAAGGGCCTCGCTAATCCGCTCGCGACGATCCTTTCGCTAGCGATGATGATGCGGCACGGCTTCGGCCGCGAAGAGGAAGCAAGCGCAGTAGAATCGGCCGTTGCTGGTGCCCTAGAAGGTGGTCTGCGGACTGCAGACCTGGGCGGCAGCGCGACAACAGAGCAGGCGACGGCCGCAGTTTTGGCCCAGCTCGCTTAGAGCGCAGAGCTAGGAGCTATTGGTGGAACAGAGCGAATTTATCTGGATGAATGGCGAAGTCGTGCCTTGGGAAGACGCCCAGGTACACGTCCTCACGCACGCTCTTCACTACGGCACCTCTGTCTTCGAGGGCGTTCGCTGTTACGACACCGAAATCGGTCCTGCGATCTTTCGTCATCAGGACCACATCGGCCGTCTATTTCGCTCGGCGCAGGCCTACTTCATGGAGCTGCCATTTACGGCCGAGGAAATTCGCTCTGCGACTCTCGACCTGATCGCTCGTAACAAGCTCAGCTCTTGCTACATCCGGCCGATCGCTTATCGCGGCTACGGCTCGATGGGTCTCTTCCCGCTGGCCGTCGACGTTGACGTGACTATCGCTGTCTGGGAGTGGGGGCTTTACCTCGGCGAGGATGGCAAACGCGACGGCATTCGCGCAAAGATCTCAAGCTGGCGTCGGATCAGCCCCGAAACGCTGATTCCCTACGCCAAGGCCGGCGGCCAGTACCTCAACAGCATCCTCGCCAAGGTCGAGGCGCACAACGCTGGCTATGACGAAGCGATCTTGCTTGACCACGTCGGCAACGTTTGCGAAGGAACCGGCGAAAACATCTTTGTCGTGCGCGATGGTGTGATCTCGACGCCGCCGATGACCTCCTCGATCCTCGAGGGGATCAGCCGTGACTCGATCATCAAGATCGCAGCAGACATGGGGCATGAGGTAGTGATTCGCGAAATTGCCGCCGACGAACTGCCGATCGCAGACGAGATCTTCTTGACCGGCACGGCCGCCGAGATGGTTCCCGTGCGCGAACTTGACGACCGGCCGGTCGGCACTGGTAAACCTGGTGAGCTGACGAAGGCTCTGCTCGCCGTCTACGAGGATGCTCTGTACGGCCGTGACGAGCGATACCGCGACTGGCTCGACCCTGTGCCGGCAAGCCCAGCGCCCAGCTAATGAGCTCCACGATCCAGCTCTACGACGCAACCCTCCGCGACGGAATGGGTGGTGGCGGTATGAGCTTGACGGCGCAGGAGAAGCTTCGGGTGGTAGAGCGGCTTGACGCACTTGGCGTCGACATGATTGAAGCTGGCTTCCCTTCGTCGAACCCAAAAGAGGCCGAACTCTTCGAGCTGCTCGCTGCCGCGCCGCTCGAACACGCCGAGATCGTCGCCTTTGGAATGACGCGGCGCCGCGACAGTGCGGCCGAGGAGGACGAAGGGTTGAAGGTCTTGGCGGCCTCGATCGCCCCGATTGTGACGCTCGTCGGCAAGTCGTCGATGCTCCACGT
>JBAXGJ010000178.1:0-3245 GCA_037139475.1 Actinomycetes bacterium | reverse complement strand
GGTGGACGATGCCGCGCTCGAAGTCGACCTCAAGGTCGAGCAGGTCGCGGCAGCACTGGATGAAGTTTCGGCGGTAGGCCTGAGTGTGGAAGCCGATGATGTCGTTTGCCAACAGGCCTTGGTAGAGCTCGTCGCGGATCTCGGTTGGGAGTACTCGCCAGGCATCCGACTGCGGCCAAGGAATGTGGATGAAGTGGTGAAGGAAAACATCGGGGCGGGCCTTGCGGACGGTCGCTGGCAGTGTGTAGAGGTGGTAATCGTGAACCATCACGACGGGGTCTGGCTTGCCGGCGATCTCCTCGATCACGGCGGCCGCTAGATCGTCGTTGACGACCTTGTAGCCCTCTTCGAATGCGTCGATCTCCGACTGGCGAACATCCGGCGCGTTGGAGATGTCCCAGAGGTAATGCTGGATGAACCAGAGCATTGGGTTAGCGAAGATGTTGTAGAAGCGATCGAAGGCCTCAGGCTCACTGGCGACCAAGCGCACCTCGTACTCGCCGCCGAGCGGTGAACGGACGCTGAACGCTTTGCCACCAGCCTCCTCTGATCGTGCGATGTCGCCATCTGACATCGCGCTGGCGACCCAGACAGCTTTGCGGTGTGAGATCAGACCTGTCAGTGCGGTTACGAGGCCACCGCCGCCACGGCTAATCTGCCCGTCGTCGTCGAAGGTCACCGGCCCACGGTTTGAAACGAGTACGAATGGAGTCTGGGTCACGCAGTCAGACTACCTGCAGATTGCTGGGGCCGTGGCCGATCTAGTGCGCGGTTAAGCGGGTAGCTCGAGCGCGAATGTTGTTCGCCCAGGCGCGCTTTCGACGGCCAACGTGCCACCCATCCGCTCAATTAGTTCATGGGCGATCGCTAGACCTAGACCGGCGCCGCGAGTTCCATCGGAGGTGTAAAAGGGCTCAAAGGCGCGTTCCAGATCGCCGCGCGGGATTCCTTCGCCAAAATCGGTGACTGCAATCCGCGAGTGTTTGCCGCGTGAACTTGTTGCGACGATGACGTCGGTCCCTTTCGGCGTGTGTGCGACGGCATTGTCGATCAGAATCCGCACGACCTGCGAAAGCCGCTCGGTATCGCAGGACGCGATTACTGGCTGCGCGGCGAGCCGCACCTCCAACTTCGAATCGTGGCTTGCCAGCGCTGGAACGAACTCATTGGCTACGTCGGTTGCTAGTTCGCCTAGGTCGGCGCTCTCGCGGCTCAGCTCAACTGCTCCGGCATCGATCCTCGATAGGTCAAGCAGGTCTGTCGTCAGCTTCTCGAGCCGCGTGACTCCATCACGGAGCTGTCCGAGAAACCGCTCGCGGGTCGGCTCATCGAGCTCTTCGCTTTCGAGCAACTCAACGAATCCGCTGAGCGAGAAAATCGGGGTACGCAGCTCATGCGATGCCGTAGCGATGAAGCGCCGTCGCGCGCTGTCTAACTCTGCCAGCTGCGTCTGCATCGCTTCCAATGCAGCGGCGAGTCGCCCTAACTCATCATCGTTATCGACGACGAAGCGTGCCGAGAGGTCGCCGTCAGCGACCTGACGAGCCGTCTCTTCGAGCCGCGCCACGCGGCGACCGAACGACAGCGCGACCATGTATCCGCCGAACAGTGCGATCACTAAGGCGATCACGCCAGCCAACAAGATTCGGTTACGGACCAGCGTTACGTTGCGTTCAACGTCGCCTAGCGGAGCCGAGAAGATCAACACGTCGCCGAGCACGCGGCGACCGGTCTGCGGATCTTTCGAGAAGAGCGGTAGGGCCGCTTCAGCAACTCGGCCCGAGGCGACCGACTCAATCGCTGTAGCTGTTCTGCCGGAGCTGATTGCCTCTAGCGCTGCCGGGAAAGCGAGGCTGCCAATAGAGCTGCGCAGGTCAGAGTCCGACTTTACGAACGGCGCCGCTCCGCCGCCGCTCTTGCCCACACCGACGAGTGTTACGCGTGCGTTTGCCTTATCGGCCGCGGCCCGTATCGCCATGTCGATCTCGTCGACGGGGGCCGAGCTCGTCAACTTGGCGTTGATCGGTCCGCTGTAAAGGCTGGCATTTGCGGCCAGCAGCGCCGATCGTTCGCTGGTCAGGCTGGACTCCAGCTGCGGCACAACTCCGACATAGACGATTGCCATCGCGCCGAACGTGATCGCGAAGAAGAGCAGCGCCAAGCGGTTGGCAATCGATTGGGGCTGGCGGATCCCCATCAGGCAGGCTCGCGGAATCGGTAGCCGACACCGCGCACCGTAAGGATGTAAGCCGGTTCGCCGCTGTCGACTTCGAGCTTCTCGCGCAGGTGGCGGATGTGCACATCAACGGTGCGGGGGTCGCGGTAATCGCTGTTACCCCAGACTTGCCGCAGCAATTGATCGCGGCTCCAGACGCGGCCAGGACTTGTAGCCATCGCGCTCAAGATCTCGAATTCAACGAAGGTCAGTTCGGACTGCTCGCCGCTGACGGTGACTCGGCGCTTCAGCGGATCAATCTGCATCTCGTGGTTGGTGATCAGTTGCCCTGGATCATCCCCAACCTCGCTAGCAATGCTCGAGCGCCGCAGCAGTGCTTTGACGCGGCTGCGGAATTCGCGCACTGAGAAGGGTTTAGTGATGTAGTCGTCGGCGCCAATCTCAAGCCCAACTATCTTGTCGACCTCTTCCGATTTGGCGGTCAACATGATGATCGGCACAGTGCTACGCGCTCGCAGTCGTTGGCAGAGCTCAAATCCATCCATCCTCGGCATCATCACGTCGAGTACTACGAGATCAAAGTGGGATTGGCGAAAAAGGTCCAACCCTTCGCGGCCGTCGGCTGCTTGGACCACGTCGTAGCCGTCCTGACGCAAGGGAAAGGAGAGGAGCTCCTGTATCGATTGCTCGTCGTCAACGAGCAGAATTCGTGCTGGCTGCTCTGTCATCTGCCTCTGGGAGCCTATGCGCTTTACCCTCCCTATTCAGCAATGCTAGACCCGCGCATCTATCGAGCAGCATTGATCCCGCTGCTGTTCGCTCTAATCGTCGTTGCCTTCTCGCTTGAGAATCGGCCCGCTCCGCTGCGCTCGCAGCTAGTGCCGGCAGCCTTCGATGGTCCGCGTGCGGCGCGAATGTTGAACAATCTTGCTCAGCAATATCCGCGGCGGCGCCCCGGCAGCGCCGGCGATCAGGCCTTGGCGCGGCGAGTTACTAGCGAACTTCAGGCAGTCTTGGGGAAGGTCGAAGTTAGAAGAAGCGTCGTCACCGACGCTGCGACGGTTGATGG
>JBAXGJ010000177.1:0-3263 GCA_037139475.1 Actinomycetes bacterium | reverse complement strand
GCTTCTGTAAGGCCAGATCCATCATCCCTCCAACGCGGCGACGGTACTCCTGCTCCCAGGCCGCGTCACCGAAGCTTTGGATCTGCGGAGCACCGTCGGGCATCCCCGACATAAAGGCGTCGGTGTCGTTGTCGCCGAACATTAAGTTGACGACGTCGGGGTCCTGCTTGGCGAGAACGTCACGCAGCTGGTTAAACCAGTTGAAGCTATCTGGCCGGTTGAGGCCGGTCGAGATGTGGGAGTCGTTCGGCTCAACTTTGATCACTCCGGTTCGCGGTGCGATCTGCGCGATCGCAAGGCCAACGGTTTCCATCAACGAATCGCCGCCGGTGTAGAGCTTCAGTTTCTTGCGGGCATTGAAGGCCTGCTTCGCCGGAGCGACCGATGCGGGGGCGGCGGCCTTGACCGGCAGGTTCAGGTTGGTATCGATCGTGTCTTTGTCGCCCATTCCAACCCCTAGCGCGATGCCCTGGCGGATCTGGCTGATCTGGGTGAAGTTGGTCACTGCTTTTAGCGCTCCGGTAACTACGACGGCGACGTCGCGCGCAGGGCCGTCGGGCTGCGTGACGGCTGATTTGTACAGCGCGCGGGCGTCGAGTACCGAACCCAGTGCCAAGGCGACCAAAGCAGCGATCATTGCGTGGCCGACGGGTCGCAGGTTGCTTCGCTGGCTTGGCGCCTCGGCCCGGCGCGCTGCTCGCTCTCGCTCTGTCGTTGGCTCGTGGTCTGTCATCAGGCTAGAACTGGAAGTAGATGAACGGAGCCACCCCGTAAGGCCCCAGTAGGTTTATCAACATCAAAGCGACGCCCAGGCAGGCGCCCTGCGCTATCGGCGAGACACGCGAGAAGACGCCGCGCAGCTGCTCACCTATCCGCGGTGGGCTCAGTTGTGTAACGAGCAGTGCGGCGATTGCCAAGAGCACGCCCACGGTTATCTGCGGCGACGGCTTGTCCCATGCCGTAAATAGATGCCCGAGAAGGTTGAAGGCGCCGCTGATTGTCTCCACGCGAAAGAAAACCCAGGCCAGGCAGACGAAGTTGAAGGTCGCGAAGATCATTCCCCAGCGCCGTGGTCCGGACGCCGCTGGCTCGCGGCCCCCCCGAGCTTCGCGTCGGCTCACCCACCAATGGTCAACGACAAGGCCGAGGCCGTTCAGCGCGCCCCATACGACAAAGGTCCATGACGCGCCGTGCCACAGTCCGCCTAGCAGCATTGTCAGCATGATGTTGATGTAGGTGCGCAGCCGACCTTTGCGATTACCGCCGAGCGGAATGTAGAGGTAATCTCGCAGCCAGCGCGAGAGCGTCATGTGCCAGCGACGCCAGAACTCGCGGAGCGAGGATGATGCGTATGGACGGTCGAAGTTCTGCGGCAAGCGGAATCCCAGCAGCAGCGCAATGCCAATCGCCATATCGGTGTAGCCGCTGAAGTCGGCATAGATCTGGATCGCGTATGCGTATACGGCGACCAGCACTACCAGCGACGAGTATTGATCCGGCGCGCCAAATACTGGATCGACGAAGCGCGCCAGCGCTGTCGCGATCACGACCTTCTTGAACAATCCTCCCGCGATCAAAGCGAAAGCGCGTGTCGTGTCGACATAGCGCGGGTCGGGAGGCGGATCAAACTGGGGCACCAGTTCCGCTGGCCGCACGATCGGCCCTGCCACGAGGTGAGGAAAGAACGAGAGGAAAACAGAAAACTTCGCCAGCGTCGTCGGTTGGTAATCGCCTCGGTAGATGTCGATCACGTAGCTCAGGGCCATGAAGGTGAAGAACGAGATCCCTACCGGCAGCACCGTGTCTACAACTAGCGAAGGAATTTCGAAGCCAAGGTTGCTGACTACCGCCTGACCAGAATCCACGAAGAAGTTCCAATACTTGAAGTAGGCGAGAATGCCGAGGTTGACGACGACTGTGGCGACCAGCAGCGCCGTTCGGCGCTTCCGCTCGCTGGTGCGGAACATGGCTAGCGCGAAGCCTTGGTTGATCACCGTGCTACCAGCGAGCAGCAGTGCGAAGCGCCAATCCCATGCCGCGTAAAAGACGTAGCTGGCGACCATCATGAAAAGTCGCCAACGGTGCCGGTTGCGCATCAGCACCCAGTTCAGGGGCCAGACAATTAAGAAGAATACGACGAAAGTGAACGTCGGAAAGAGCAAGTCTGGCTGCTAGGAGGGCGGAGCGAGCCCGCCGCTTGGATCCAATGTGGGCCCGATTGCTGGGAGCGGACCTTTCTTGCACTTATCGACCGCGCCAGCGATCATCTGAGCGAAGGCGGCTGAGCCAGCATCATTTGGATGAACGCCGTCGCTGCCGAACCAGGTGGGCTGCTTCGCGGCCGCAGCGGCCCAGTTGACGACCGAAAGCTTCTTGTATTTCCTCGCAGCGACGGAGATCACTGTGTTGAGCGCGTCGTAGACGTTGTATGCGACGCGGGTTTTGCCGACCTTTTTCGTCGCGCGCTGATAAAGGTTGACCCAGACTGCGCATCGGTCCGGTCCTACGACGGCCATTGTTTGATCGATCATCCGGCCGAATATTGACGGCAGGGCCGGATCATCATTCGAACCCATCTCCATCACGATGATTTGATCGAGCCCGTGCAGCTTCGACCGCGCGGTTAGCTGCGCTAGCCCGACCCTGAGCGGGCGGCCGATCTTTGCAGAGATCGTCAGCTGGTCGCGTGGCATTAGCTTGGCTAGGAGTGCGGATATCGGCACTGTCAGCGAATCGCCCTGAATGTAGACGGAAGCGGTCTTTACTGACGCGCTGGCTGCGATGTAAGAGGCAGAGACGGCCGGTGCCTTTGTTTCGCTGGCGGCTGGAACCGACCCGACAGCGGCCGCCGACGAGCGAGTGGCTGCGTCGCCGCCCGGGCCTGCCTGCAGCGCTGTCGCCGAGACGACAGAAGTAATCCCTGGATCGCTCGTCCGCAACGTACCGCCGCAGGCGCCAATCGCAAAAATCGTGCATAGAGCTGCGCTCGCGCTGATGGCGCGCCGTCCGCGAGGCTTCAGCCGCGACGGCGGCGTTGGAGAGGTCGAGCGGTTCATAATCTGCGCCAGATCAATGGCGCAGCTTGATTCTACAAGTCATCTAGACCGAAAACGCCGCTTGGCGCCAGGGCTAGGTGCCGTTGCGGGCAGCGATCGGGTGTAGCTCACGCTCACCGACGCCGCGCAGCACGTGTAGGTCGATCGCACCGGGAGGGAAGACGTCGATCGAGTACTGGACTGCGTCGCCGTCGTTGACGTGGATCG
>JBAXGJ010000176.1:0-3297 GCA_037139475.1 Actinomycetes bacterium | reverse complement strand
AAGCTCGTGGCGGAAGGCACGCCGCAGGAGCTCGGCCGCCTCGTCGGCGAGCCCGGGCTTTACGTCAAGCTGATCGACGAATCACAGAGCGATTCGGCGCGTGAGCTGCTCTCCGTGCACGGCGCCGTCAGCGATCGACAGGCTGGAGGCCTAACGATCCGCACCGCTCTGGGCGCCCGGGCGATCGCCCCGATCGTTCGCACGCTTGACGAAGCGCAGATCGAAGTTGACGCCGTCGAAGTCGAAGAGCCGACGCTAGATGACGTCTTCCTCGCGGTCACCGGGCACCGTGCCGAAGTGGTGGATGGGGAAGAGACGCCTTGAGCAGCTTTGCGTTGGAGCGTGACCTTGCAACGCAAGGGCGCGTGATCCGGGCTTTGGCAGAGCGCGCCCTACGGGTCCAGCTGCGCCGAGCGCAGTTCCTACTTCCATCATTCCTGCTGCCGCTACTGCTGCTCGCAGTGGTCGCCAGCGGCACCTCGGCAGCCCAGCAGCTGCCCGGCTTCCCAGCAACCGGTTCCTACGTTGGCTTCGTTGTTTCGGGGACGATCATGCAAGGCACGCTGCTGGCCGGACTGATGGCCGGGATTGCGATTGCCGGTGATATTGAAGGCGGCTTCTTTGATCGGCTGCTTTCGGCGCCGGTGCATCGCGCCAGCATCGTGCTCGGCCGCGTTCTCGGAACGGCGCTGATAGGTGTTGTGCAGGCGATCATATTTCTCGCCGTCGCGCTGCTGATGGGAGCTGATTTCAAAGGCGGTGTCGTTGGCGTGCTGCTGACGATCATGCTCGCCGCGCTTAGTGCCTCAGCGGCCGCCGGGCTCGGCGCGACGATCGCGCTTCGCACCGGTTCTCTGTCACTAATGCAGAACCTCTTCCCGTTTGTCTTCGTGCTGCTCTTCACCGCGCCGGCTTTCTTCCCGCGGGCGCTGCTGAACCCTGTTCTCGAGACCGTCTCAGTTGTAAACCCGCTCAGTTACGTCGTCGAAGGGATGCGCGGGGCACTCTTCGACAGCGCAGCATTGGGCAGCGTGTGGGGCGGCTTTGCGGCCGGAATCGGCTCTGTGATTCTCACTTGCGTGCTCGCGGTTTGGGCAATGCGTTCGCGGGTCCGCTCATGAGTACCAGTGGCATCGCATACACAGCCGGCGTCGGCGTCGCGCTTTGGCGCAGGTCGCTGCTAGAGCTAGCGCGCGTTCGCGGTGGCCTGCTGCCGACGACGGTCGCGCCGCTGATCTTCCTGCTTGGCAGTCTCGGCCAGTTCGGCCGCCTCGACCAGCTGGTTGGCTTCCCAACGACCTCGTACATCGCCTGGCTGATGCCGCTTTCGTGCCTTCAGGCGGCGGGCTTTGCTGGCGGCGCGACTGGAGCGAACTTGGCGCGCGACATCGAGGCTGGCTGGTTCGATCGCCTGCTTAGCTCGCCGGCCCCGCGGCCACTCTTAATTCTCGGCCCGGTGATGGCGGCGATGACGCGCTGCCTGATCCCGGTGACCGTGATTCTGATTGTCGGTCTGCTAATCGGCCCGGGGCTTACAGGAGGACTGGCTGGGCTGCTGATGCTTTACCTCGCGGCGGTCTCGTTCAGCGTCGTTGCTTCGCTGTGGGGGATCACGCTCGCCTTGCGCGCTCGCAGCCAGCAGGTTGGGCCGCTGATTCAAAACGGCGTCTTCATCGCCGTATTTCTCTCGACCGCGTATACGCCACTGCCTTTCCTCAAGGGGTGGCTTGCTATTGCGGCGCCTTACAACCCGGTTACATACGTTCTGCAGATGGGCCGCCAAGCTACGGTTTCCGGCATTGAGCTGAGCTGGGCACACACTTGGCCCGGGCTGGTAGCTCTCGCCGGGATGATCCTCTTCTTTGGCCTGCTGGCTCTGCGCCAGCTGCGCCGCGTAGATCTGTAGACCGCGGCGGAAGTAGGGTTGGCCGGTGGACCTTGACCCTGCAACGCTGCTCACGGCAGTGCCAAATGTTTCCGATGGCGCTGCGCAAGCCGAGTTAGCTGCCGTCGGAGCGGCGTTCGAGCAGAGTGGTGCGGCCCGCCTGCTCGCGCAGCCCCACAGCGACCCAGACCACGGGCGGACCGTTTTCACGCTCGCCGCTGAGCCGGGGCAGATGGCAGCCTCATTGGTTGACGGTGCGCGCGAGGCGTTGGAGCGGTTCGATCTGACCACACACGCCGGTTCGCACCCCAACGTTGGCGTTGTCGACGTCGTCCCGGTTGTCTTCCTCGACGAGGCACGGCGCGATGCCGCGATGGCGGAAGCTTTGGCCACCGCAGAGCTGCTGGCAAGCGAGTTGGGGCTGCCAATCTTCCTTTACGGCGCGCTTGCCGACGGCCGCACGCGCGCCGAGCTGCGCCGCGGCGGAATTGGCGAGATCACTGCCCGAATCGCGCGCGGCGAGCTCACGCCTGACTTCGGCCCGTCTGAGGTGAACCCCAAGAAGGGCGTCACGCTAGTCGCAGCGCGCCCGCCGCTGGTTGCTTTCAATATTGAGCTGGCACCGCCCGCAAGCTTGGCTGACGCGAAGGCGATCGCTGCCGAACTGCGCGAGGGCGGCGAGGCCGGGCTTCCGGGGCTTCGTGCGATCGGCCTTGAGCTGCCGGCTCGCGGCGGCGTGGCGCAGGTTTCGATGAACATTGAGGATCACAACGCGCTCTGCTTAGCGGAGGTTGTTGCTGCCGTTAGTGAGCGCGCTGAGGTTGCCGAAGCCGAGCTCGTCGGCCTCGCGCCGCGAGCCGCGTTCGATCGCTGGCCGGAGCCGCTCGTCTGCCGCAACCGGGCGACGCTCGAAGACGCTCTAGGCTTCTAACGACATGGCCCAAGCGAAGAAGAAGCGCAGCTCCAAGCACCGCGGCAACGCCGCCGGCATCGTTGAGACGCGCGGCCGCACTGGCCGCCCGCTCAGCGACCGTGAGCAGAGCAAGAACAAGGCGGCAAACGGTTCAAAGACCGGCTCGCCCCGCGGGCCCGGCGGCAAACCGATGCGCGAGCCGAGCTGGCGCAGCGCGGCTACCCGTTCGCTGGTTGCCGTTGTGATCTTCGTCGCAGTATTGACCCTGCTGCTTAAGGTGCCAGCCAACGAGACACTGCCCGTCGCAGCGCTAATGCTGCTCTTCTACGTTCCGCTCAGTTATTACACAGACCGTTGGCTCTACCGCCGTCGAATCGTCAAAGACGCGGCTGCGCGCAAAGGCAAGCGCTGAACCTATGGAAGTCCAGGTTCTAACCGTCGGTCCGGTTCAGGAGAACTGTTACCTGCTGCGCAGCGGCCCTGATGCTAAAAAGGCGCT
>JBAXGJ010000175.1:0-3298 GCA_037139475.1 Actinomycetes bacterium | reverse complement strand
CGCCCGCTAATCTCTCTCGCGTACGCCAGACAGTCGCGGGGGGAGAGAAAACCCTTCGAGGAAAGTCCGGACATCGCAGGGCACGGTGGTCGGGAAGCCGACCCGGGGAAACCCGCGGGAAAGTGCCACAGAAATACACCGCCGATGGCGTGAGTGAGTTGGACGTCCGCTCATTTGCGCACAGGTAAGGGTGAAAAGGTGCGGTAAGAGCGCACCGGCGTCGTGGTAACACGGCGGCCAGGTAAACCCCACCGGATGCAAGACCAAGCAGAACCGTTTGTAGGCTGCCCGCCAAGGTTCAGGTAGGTCGCAAAGATGGATGGCTGTCCAAGACAGAATCCGGCTTACCGGCGTACTAAGGGAAGGGCCTCGCTTGCGGGGCCCTTTCTATTGCGCAATTTGATTAGTGGGCGCCGCTATGCGAACATACGTTCGCCTATGGTTGTCGCCGTCATACTGCCCCGCTTCTCGCTCGCAATCGCTGCCGGTGGCCGCGCCGCTCTGGCCGAGGGGCCGCTGGCGCTCGCGCCGGAGCCCGGTCGCGCGGCGCTGGTGGGCGAGGTTTCACCGGCTGCTGAGGCGCTCGGCGTAGCGCCAGGGATGAAGATCGCCGAGGCCTTGGCGCGTGCACCGCAGCTTCGACTGATCGCCGCCGACCCGGTTGCCGTTGCCGATAGCTGGGAGCGGGTGCTGGTGCGGCTTGAATCTGTAGGCGCCCAAGTTGAGGACGGGGGAGTGGGGCTCGCCTGCTTTGAGGCCCGCGGGCTCGGTCGCCTGCATGGCGGCTCGCTCGACGGGGTTGTGAAGGCAACCCGTGCGGCGCTGAAGCTGCCAGCACGGATCGGCGCTGGCTCTTCGCGCTTCTGCGCCGTCGTCGCAGCAGAGCAGGCGCGCAGTCGCAGGCCGTCGGTAGTTGACGGCGCCGCGCAGCTGGCCGCCGCTCCAGTGGCCCTGCTGGCGCGCGAGCCGGCAACGGCGAAGCTGGTCGAACCGCTCGCCCGCTTTGGCATTACGACGCTCGGCCAGCTCGCCGCCTTGCCGCGCGGCAGCGTCTCCGATCGCTTCGGCCGCGCCGGGATTACGGCCTGGGAGATGGCTCACGGCAACGATCGACCGCTAAGGCCGCGTAAGCCAAGTGAACCGCTGGAAGAGACGCTGACGCTGATCGAATCGGCCTCTGGCCCGCAGCTCGCGGTGGCGCTCGAAATGCTCGTTGACTCTTTGCTCGCCCGCAGCGAGCTTGGTGGCCGCACGCTGCGCGCGGCAACACTCTCGGCCGAGCTGACCGAGGGCGGCACCTGGCGCGAGCGCGTCGTCTTCCGCGAGCCGCTCAGCGACGCGCTGCGAATCCGCACCGCGCTGGCACTAAGGCTGGCGCTGCTGCCTGCCCCGGCTAATTCGCTGCGACTTGCCGCCGAGCAGCTCGGCCCACCGGCGCCGCCTGCCGAGGCGCTCTTCGATGACGAAGAGTTCCGCCGCGCCGGGCGGCTCAGCGAGGCGATCGGCCAGCTGCGCGCGCTGGCCGGCCCGCAGGCAGCGCTGCGCGTGCTGCTCGCCGACCCGCAGTCGCGAATCCCTGAACGCCGCGCCGTTCTCACCCCGTACGAGCGATGACGCCGGCCGCAAGAAGGCTTGGCGCACCGCGCGCGGTGCGGGTGTGTGCTGGCGTTGGTGGCAGGCCGCTCGAGGTTGAGGGCAGCGAGATCAGCGCCGTGCGCGAGTCGTGGCTGGTTGAGGACAGCTGGTGGAGCGCACAGCCATTGAGGCGGCGCTACTGGGAGCTTGTGACGATTGACGGGGGGGACCTCGTCGTCTTTCGTGACCTTGTCGGTGGCGGCTGGTTCCGCCACCGCTGAGCGCCAATCCTGCGCGGCGCTGTGCGCGCTTCGAGGGTGGCTGGCAGTAGCGGCGTAACCGGCGCGCCGCCAGCTTCTGCCATGTGCGCAACGACAGCGGCCAAGCGAGCCTTGAGTACATCGTCCTACTCGTGATCTCAACGCTGGCGATCGGCGGCGGCGCGATGGCGGTCAAGGGCGAAGGGCTGGCGGCCTCGGTGCTGGCCCAGTTCGCGCGCGGCATCTGCGTCGTCAGCGGCGGCGACTGTGAACGCGACCGCGCGCCCTGCGTCATCGGCTCCCAAACGATGAGCCAAGACCTTGTCGTCGTTGTCGCCGTGATCCGCCTCGCCGGTGGCCGCACAATCGTCCGCCAGCGCAGCTCCGACGGCACCGAGCTGGTGACGCTGATCGAGAGCGGTGGCGCTGGCCTTGAGCTGACGGCCGGCGGCAGCATCTCCGTCGGTGGCGCTGACTATGGCGCCGCGGCGAGCGGCTCTTTCAGCGGCCGGATCGCGCGCGGCCGCGCCTGGACTGTTCCCAGCGCGGCGGAGGCCGAGAGGCTGATCGCGCAGCTCTCTCGGCCGGCAGCGACGACGACCGGCCGCGGCAGGCTGTCGTTCTCTTCGCCGCCCGCCCGCCGCCACGTCCCGCCGCCTGCCGACATCACCTTTGGCGAGAGCGGCCTGAGCAGCATCATCGGTGGCCGTCTCGCCGCGGCTGGGGTCAGCTTTGAGGCCGAGGATCTAGTCGGTGAGCGGCTCGACCACCGCACGGGCCAGCGGACGCTGACGATTGCCCGCCGCAACGAGCTGCTCGCCGATCTCTCGCCACTGCCAGCCAGCGGCGTTGAGGGTGGGCTGCGTCGCAGCGAGCTCTACACGCTGACGCTCGACCGCGCCGGGAGTCCGATCGACCTTGGCGTCTTCGACGCGCGCCGCTTTCACGCAGGAGCGAAGTTGCCCGGCGCCGTAAGCACACTCGTCTCCGGCGTCGGCAACCTGCCGCTGCGCCAGGGGATGTTGGTCGAGGTTGAGCAGCACCTTGACCTCAGTAACGTGGCGAGCCGCGCGGTGGCCGTCTCCTTCATCGCCGCTCTTCGCGACCGCGGCGTCGGCTTCGGCCCGGCGGCAAAAGTCTCCGAGGCGCTGAAGGCCAGGATCAACAGCGACGGCGTGACGCTCGTCCGCAGCTATGGAATCGAAGGGAGTCGCAGCGGCTTTGGCGGCAAGCTCGGCGCCGGCGTGGGGCTGGCCGGCAATTACCAGCGCAGCGTCGAGAACGCGACCCTGCTCGACGCCCGCGTGCGCGGAATCGACCAGAACTGGCGCGCGCGCAGCGACTGTTTGCGTGGGTAGCGGCGGGGTCTGCGGGAAGCGGGAAAAGAATTCCACAAAGCGCGCGCAATAATGCGAACATACGTTCGTGTTGTACGCAGAACTCCACTGTCATTCGGCCTTTTC
>JBAXGJ010000174.1:0-3326 GCA_037139475.1 Actinomycetes bacterium | reverse complement strand
GGCGCGCTGGCTGCTGTCGACTGATCAGTCACTGAGACGCACAACCGCCATGATCCAAGGGAACGGATGGCGCAGCTCAACTACCTCGCCGTACCTAGAGAGCAGCGCCCGGAAGGAGCGGCTCGACCAGTGGTTGATGTGGCCGGGTGTATTACCAAGATCGCTCCAGTAGGCGCCGCGAGCAATGTTCGTGATCTGCCAGAGCGGCTCACGCGGAACCGAAACAAGCAGCCAGCGCTTCGCGCAGCGCGACATCTCTGAGAGCACAAGCTCTGGGTCGCCGACGTGCTCGAGCACTTCGATCGCCGTTGCAGTGTCGAATTCGTTATCGGCGAACTCAAGTCGCTCGCCCTTCATCACGCGGTATTCAAGGTTCGGTGCGCGTCGCTCCGCCCAGTGGGCGTGGAGCAGCGGGTCGTCTAGGTCGGTTCCGACGATTCGGCCGCCGGTTCCAAGCCGACCGGCCCACTCGTGCGTGAGCACGCCTTCGCCGCAGCCAATGTCGAGAATCGAGGTAGGTGAAGCGGTTGAGTAACAGGCGTCAAGGTCGCGATGGAAACCGGCCATCAAGCGACGGACGACGGGGTTTGTCGACCCATATTTGTCGAACGTGTTGCCGGTTACCGTCCCTTCGCTGTCAACTGTGACGCGCGGCTTCACCTCGTGCTCGCCTCGCGCTCGCCTTCGCCGCGTTCCTCGCTGGGAGCCGGCGGCGAATGCGCACCGGTCGTTGGCGAACCGCCGGTCGGCGGCGCGCCGGGCTCGTAATGCGAAGGGGGTACGCCGAGCTCCAATTCAACCCGGCGGACCCGTTCGAAGATCCGTTGGCTCATGATCCGCTGGGCATGCATAAGGTCGCCAATCACCGCTAGCGCGCCCAACACGACGGCAGCATTGAAGAGCACGGTGCCGAAAATCAGCGACTGGACGTGGCCGGCCCCGTCACCCTCAACCCAGTTGATGAAGAAGAGCGTGAACGGGATCAGCGCTGCCACGGCGAGCACGACTGCGGCGGTGAAGAAGACGCGCATTGGTTCGTACTGGGCGTAAATTCGAAAGATCGAAACGCTGTTGCGACGCACGTAGGACCAAGTCGATGGGAAGAGCCGCGACTCGCGCGTCTTTGGATTCGTGCGGACCGGTACATCCTCGACCGCGACGAGCAGCTTGCCGGCCTGGATGATCGTTTCGAGCGTGTAGGTGAAGCGCGAGACAACTGCCATCTGTAGTGCTGCTTCGCGGTTGTATGCGCGAAAGCCCGAGGTTGTGTCCGGGACATCGGTCTCAGAGGCCTGCCGCACGACCCACGAGCCCAGCTTCTGGAGGCGCTTCTTGACCGGTGAGAAATGTTCGATCGTGTCGGTTTGACGATCGCCAACGACCATGTCGGCGCGGCCGTCGACTATCGGCTCCACGAGCCTGGCGATGTCGGCGCCGTAGTACTGGTTGTCGGCGTCGGTGTTGACGATTACGTCGGCGCCGAGCTTGAGGCAGGCATCGAGCCCCGCTTGAAAGCCAGCTGCGAGGCCGCGATTGTTCGTCAGACGAACGATGTGGTTGACGCCGTTGGCTCGAGCGACCTCAACTGTCGCGTCGGTCGAGCCATCGTCGATAACTAGCCACTCAACGTCGTCGATGCCATCGACCTCGCGTGGAAGGTCGGCGAGCGTCGCAGGAAGGGTCGCCTCTTCGTTGAGGCACGGGATCTGGATGATCAGCTTCATCGACGGCTAATCGTACGCGTCGCTCCCCTTTTTGGCTGAACGGGCACGACCAGCGCTCGGCGTCGGTCCACGGCCTGCGTAGTATCAATGCCGATCGTCTGCTCAGCCGCGTTATCTGCCGACCGACTCCCGTGACTACTGCTCCAGCCTCTTCCTCTCTGACAACCCGAGCCGCCTCGTTGCCGTGGCCCTTGATTCTGCTCGCGGTGCTCACCTTGATCGTCGCTGCGGGCACGATCATCTTCCCGACCTACACCTCCTACGACGCGACCTACTCGCTGCTTTGGGGCCGCGAGGTGCTTGGCGGCCAGCTACCCGACTTCGCGGCCTACCGCGCGCCAACCGAGCATCCGCTGGGGCTTCTCTTCGGCATCTTCTTCGCGCTGTTCGGCCGCGCTGGCGACCGCTTGCTGCTGCTGGCGACGATGGGCAGTTTCGTGCTGATGGCGGCTGCTCTTTACCAGCTTGCGCGCAACTCTTTTACGACGCTGGTCGGCTTGGCGGCTGCGGTGATTCTCTGCACGCGCTTCGACTTTCCATTCCTTGCCGCGCGAGCATTCATTGACATCCCATACCTTGCGCTGCTGCTGTGGGCGGCTGCTCTCGAGGTGGCGAGGCCAAAACGTGGCGCAACGATCTTTTGGCTGCTCGCTATTGCCGGGCTGCTGAGACCGGAGGCATGGATCATCAGCGGGATCTATTGGCTTTGGCTGTTCCCGTCTCTCTCGTGGCGCAAGCGGTTCGAATTTGCTCTGTTGGTCGGAGCTGCTCCGCTGATCTGGTTCGCCCTCGACTTCATCGTCACCGGCAACCCGCTCTTCTCGCAGACTCATACGACGGCAGTGACGGCCGAGGACGGCCGCTCGAAGCCGCCCTCAGAAGTGCCGGCTGAAACGATCCTCTTCTTCGGTCAGCTGCTGAAGGTGCCGGTCTTTATCGCCAGCCTGATTGGGCTTGGGCTCGCCACCTGGCTGGTCCCGAAGCGGGTTCGTGTGCCGCTCTCACTATTTGTGATTGGCCTCGGCACATTCCTGCTGCTGGCGCTCGCTGGCTTCTCGGTGATTAGCCGCTATCTGTTGTTGCCAGCGCTGATGCTGATGATCTTTGCCGCCTTCCTTGCGGCTGGTTTCACAGTCATCAAGCCGGGCCGGGTGCGCAGGTGCTGGGCGATAGCGTCGGGAGTAGCCGTGGCCGCACTGATCATCTGGACGATTCTGCGGGTCAACGTTGGCGTGCTCGTCTCCGAGCTGAAGTTCCGTGGCGACTCGGTGCGCGCACTCACAAGCTTGCTCGACAGGCCCGACGTCCGCGCAGCAGCAAAGTGTGGGCCGGTGATGACGAGCAACCACAGGTTGGTTCCGAGTGTGCGCTGGATCTTGGACCTACCGGCCGATCAAGTGATTGCGCGTAGCGACCTGCCCGAGGCCTCGAAGGTTCACAGCGGCATTGTCGTTCTGGCCGCCGGGCGGGCGGTGCTGCTGCGCGGCGGCCTAGACCCCGAAAACCCGACCGCTGAGGACACACTGCGCAACCTGCCGCCGGTCGGGTACCGGCCGATCGCCTCGAACGAGCTTTATTCGGTGTACGCGCGCTGTCGCTGAA
>JBAXGJ010000173.1:0-3337 GCA_037139475.1 Actinomycetes bacterium | reverse complement strand
CGTTCAATGATGCCGGCCTGCCGAACCGGATCCTCAAGTACGCACGGCTCGGGCGACGTACCGTCAGCCCGATGCTCTCAGGCGTGACTAGCTGGGCCCCGGCAGTCACGCGAGCAGCCGACGCCGAAGAGTTTGCCGCCGCGCTACTCGAGCAGGCAGGCGCCCGCACGCGGCCTGACGCCGAACTGCGCGAGTGGGCGATGGCGCAGACAGCCAGGCGCCAGAACGGGCCGCTCTGGCAGCGACTCGAACAGCTCGGCGTGGCGCGCGACAGCTAACGGCAGAGCGCCCAAGCTGATATTCGCCCGTGCTTGGCGATCAGCTTGAAGCCACGCGGCGGGCGGTCTGTGGCGGTTTCAATTCCGGCAGCTGTTCCGTACCGCTTGTGCGTTTTGACGTCGGTGAAGACAAGCGCCACCCCAGTGCTTGGCTGGCGGTCGGAGCGCGAGATGACAGAACCATCCGGGCTGTCCTGAATCCAGAGCGAGTCGGGAACGAGACTGAACGTCGGCAGTGTCAGCGGGCCGCAGCGCCGTGCCGCGACAACGGTCGGGTCGGTCAGCGTTGCGACAAGGTCGTTGTGGACTCCGGTGACAAAGCCAAGCTCATCGTCTGCGCGGCCGCTGATGTCGCCGCGACTAACCGTGATTGCTAGACCGGCGATCACCAGAACGACAACGACTGCGGCCCATCCGCGGCGCAGCCAACCGCTCGGCAGATCAACCCACCCAGCCAGCGCGTATGCGGCAAAGATCAGCAGCGACAACGCGGTGACCGTCAGGTAGCGAGGGATCAATGAAAGACCGAACACGCCGAGCAAGGCGTAGGTCACGATCCCGATTACGACAAGACCGCCACCGACGTAGAACGAGACGGCGCGGCGGCGAATCGCCTCAATCACGAGACCGACCAACGCAAGCGCCAAGACCGGTGCGCGGAGAACCCAAATCAACGCATCAACGAGCGTGCCTGGAACATTGCCAAGCCCACGCGGGCGGCCAAGCTGCTCGGCGAGGCTGCTGGTCGCTGTCAGTGAGTAGAGAGGCTCTCCGACAGCCCACCAGTCAAAGAGCAGCCAAACCAGAGGCGGCCCGAGAAGCAAGGCCAGCAGCCCTAGACGCGGACTGCGGCGCCCACTCTCGGGGTCGGGCGGCCAGATGCACCAGAGCCAGTAGACGCCAGCTATCACCCACGCCTCGGGACGGAGCAGGCCGGCGCCAGCGAGAAGGAGCATCACTGCGAGCCCACGGCGGCGACGCTCAGCCTCTAGCGCTGCGGCGAGAAAGACGAGCGCTAGAAAAGGAACGTCAACGAAGCCGCGCGCCGCGTAGATCAGCAGCGTCAGCGTGGAGCCGGTGAGTAGCGCGGCAACTATCCCCGGCCACGTGCCGTACATAACGCGCCCGATTCGCCATAGCGACCAAGCACAGAGGGCAAGCGAGCTGAGTCCGACCAGCACGATCACGCGATCGGCCTCAGAGCCGAACACCGCTGCCAGTAAGCCGCCGATTACTAAATAGAGCGGGTGGGCGGTCGGCGCTTGGTAGACGCCGATCGAGGGGACTTGCCCGGCGAATAGCTCTCGGCCCCAGACGAGGTGGTAGTAGGCGTCATAGGACGGGAAACTTCCCGCCAGCAGCCAGGCCACAACTACGAGCACGGCGACCAGCGCGACGATGAAGAGCTCGCGCCGAGAGATCGTCACCGGCCCGAGCCCTCATCCTGGTCCTCGGAGCGACCAGCTGCCAGCGCCGTTGCTACGCCGAGAAGAGCCCAAGTCAGTGGGTCCTCGAGAAAGGCCGCGTAGATGAAGGTGTGAACAACAACCGCCGTGAACGCAGCGGCGACGCCAACCTGCATCTCCGGCCACGGTGCAGAGCGGGCGCCACGCAGAGCCCGAGCGAAGGCCAGCGCCAACAGCGCTAGGTAAGCGATCAGCCCAATCACTCCCTGCTCAGCGGCCACCGTCACAGGAATCGTGTGCGAAGCCGATGCCGCGCGCTCGAACGAAACATCGTTGCTGCGGCGATATTGCCTCGCGAACGAGCCCGCCCCCCACCCTTGCAGCGGTCGTTCGACGAAAAGCTTGCCACCTCCAGTCACCAGCGCGGCGCGGCCGCTGGTGGCGCGCTCGCCCGTCCGGCCGCCGCTCAGCGCACCGCTGCCGACCGCCGCAGCGACGACGCCAACCACCAGCGCAGCGACAACGAGACCAACCGTCCAGCGCACACTCCAGCGCAGCGCAGCGATCACGGCAAGTCCGGCCAGCAGGGCGACAAAGCTCGACTGCGAGAGCGTGATCAGCAGCCCGCCGAACAGAACCGCCACGGCGAGCGCACCGAGCGCGACCTGCCGGTTGCGCTTCTGCCAGCAGATCCAGGCTACGAGCAGCACGATTACGACGACGAGGAAGCGGCCGAAGATGTTCGGATCGAAGAAGACTGAATTGACGCGGAAGTAATCGGCGAACTGGTTTGAGGCGATCACCTTCGGGTTCAGGAAGATCTGCTGCGTCGCGAACTCGAAGAAGCCGACGGCGGTCAGCAGCAGCGCCAGCCCGACCAGCACGGCCAGCGTGCGCCCAGCCAGCTTCTCACTCCAGCGTGAACGCGCGATCAAAACGAACAGCAGCGCGAACGGCACGTAGAAGAAGACGACGTTCTCGAGTGCTGGTGCGCTGCCGAGCCCGTAGGCGCTTTGAAGCGAGTAGAGGACGAGTACAGCGGCGATTACCCACTCCAGTGCGCGCGGCTGCGGGCCCTCCTCGGTGGCGCCAGCGCGGAGCCGTGGGAGCAGCCAAGCGAGCGAGCCTGCGGCGACGACTAGGTAGAGGCCAAGCAGCAGATTGGCGGTCGAATCACCGACCGCAATCGGGATTCGAAATGGCAGTGTGATCACGACCGCGATTGGGAAGGCGGCGGGCCGCTTGGTGAACAGAATCGCCAGAGCACCGACCGCCGAGAGGCCAATGATCAGGGCCGCAACCGCCAGAGCCGGGCGATCGCGCAACGCTGAAAGCTGGTCGGCATTGGCGACATGCGCAATTAGAATCAGCGGCGCGACGATCAGCGTCGCGAGCATCAGCCGAGCGCGCGCCGTCGCCGATTGGACGACGAGCGTCGCTCCGGCGAGCAGGCTGCAGATTGTTAGCGCGAAAGCAGTTGCCATGAGCGTGCCATCAGTCCCTGAACATCAGGATCGGTTGCCAATCTGGATGGAAGTTGTGGCAGGCCGTAACGGATCACGGTGCCTTTACCTACGCGGAAGGCGACGATAGTAAGGGCGCCGTCAGCCGTAACTGCCGCCGCGAGCGGCTTGCCGGTCGGCACCGCCTTCG
>JBAXGJ010000172.1:0-3342 GCA_037139475.1 Actinomycetes bacterium | reverse complement strand
GGAGAAGAGCGAGGCGAAACCGGCCGATGAACCGATTCGGACTAACAATTGCCGTTCCCCGCGGCGCGCTGCTCGGCGGCAGCCTCGACGCTCTCGACAGAGCATCAATTGACACCTCCGAGATTCGCAGCAACGACCGCAAGTTGCTATTCGCAGACGTTGGTGTTGTAACGATGCGCCCTTCCGACGTTCCGACCTACGTTGAGGCCGGTGCGGCCGACGTCGGCATTACTGGCAAAGACGTGCTGATGGAAAACCCGGAGCGCCAAATCTTCGAGCTCGCCGACCTGAACTTCGGCGAGTGCCAGATGGTTGTGGCGTCTGAGGACGGCCCAGACAAGGCGGCGGCGGCCCTGGCTCGGCTCGGCGTCATGCGCATCGCCACCAAATACCCCCGAATTGCGGCTGAGTACTTTGAGCAGAGCGGCCGTCAGGCAGAGATCGTCACCGTCAACGGCTCGGTCGAGTTGGCTCCGCTGACCGGTCTCGCCGATGCGATTGTTGATCTGACAGCGACCGGGATAACACTTCAAGAGAACGACCTCGTCGTGCGTGAAGAGATCGCCACGGTGACGGCGCGCCTAGTTGCTAATCGAGTTGCACATCGCCTGAAGGCCGTTGCGATAGAGGAGTTCGCGTCGCTGATTAGCGCCGCGCCCAACGCTCAGGCCACAGAGGCGTGAACGCGCGGCTCTGCATCGTTGACTACGGCGTCGGTAACCGCCGCTCGGTCGAGAAGGCGCTTGAGAAGGTTGGAGCCGACTGCGTGATCAGTTCCGATCCGAGCGTGATTGAGCTGGCTGACGGTCTCCTGCTTCCAGGAGTAGGAGCATTTCCCTCAGCGATCGAGCGGATACGCGCGCTAGGCCTGGATCAGGCGATCAGCACCGCTGCAGCCAGCGGGACTCCGATCCTCGGCACCTGCCTCGGAATGCAGTTGCTGTTTGACCGCTCGAGCGAGCACGGCGGCGCGGAAGGGCTTGGCCTGGTCTCCGGCGATGTCGTCGCGCTTGACGCCGGCGGCGCGAAGCTCCCGCACATTGGCTGGAGCGAAGTCGATTGGGCGACCCCTTCAGCGCTTACCGCCGGGCTGGGTGATTCTGCAAGTTTCTACCACGTGCACTCGTACGTCACTGTGCCGGCAATGAGCGATCTTGTCGCAGGTTGGAGCACCTACGGGTCCAGATTCGCAAGCGTGATCGCTCAGGACAACATTTACGGCGTCCAATTCCACCCGGAGAAGTCATCGACCAACGGCCTTCGGCTGCTCGCAAACTTCGTCGCGATCTGTGAAGCGAAGCCGCGATGAGGCTCTATCCGGCAATTGACATCCTTGAAGGCAAGGCGGTGCGGCTGCGGCAAGGCAGCTACGACGAATCGACGATTTATGCCGATTCACCGGCCGCCGCGGCGCTCGCTTGGGCTGATGCAGGGGCACGAGCGCTGCACGTGGTTGACCTCGACGGTGCTCGCAGCGGTTCTCCGGTCAACATCGAGCGAGTACGCGAAATCACCAGCGCCGTTGATCTGCCACTGCAGCTCGGCGGCGGCTTGCGCAGCCAAGCGGCCGTCGAACAGGCGCTCGATGCCGGTGCAGCAAAGGTGATCCTTGGCACAGCCGCGCTGCAGGACACCGAGCTGCTCGATCGATTGATTGCCGGCCACGCGGGCGAGCTGATTGTCAGCGTCGACTCGCGGGCTGGAATCGCCGCCGTTGCGGGCTGGGAAGAGAGCGGGAACGTCGATGCTCTGAGCGCACTGGCCGCGCTCGAGGCGCGCGGTGTCGAGCGGCTAATTGTTTCCGACATCGAGGTCGACGGCACGATGGCCGGCCCGAACATCGCGCAGATCGTCGCGACCGGGGAGGTGCTGACGATTCCATTCATCTATTCCGGTGGCGTCGGCACGCTCGCCGACCTAACTGCGATCGCTGCAGCGGCCCCCGATAACCTCGACGGAGTGATTGTCGGCAAGGCGCTATACGACGGAGCGTTCACGATTGAAGAGGCGCAAGCAGCACTTGGGGAGGAGTAACCGGTGCAGATGAAGAGAGTGATTCCCTGCCTCGACGTGGACGCTGGCCGCGTTGTGAAGGGAACTAACTTCGTTGACATTCGCGATGCCGGCGACCCAGTTGAACTCGCCGCGCGCTACGAACTGGAGGGAGCCGATGAGTTGGTCTTCCTCGATATCACTGCCACCCACGAGGGCCGTGACACGGTCGCGGCCCTGGCCAGACGGACTAACGACGATGTCTTTATCCCGTTCACGATCGGTGGCGGCATTCGTTCGATAGAGGACGCGCAGGCAGTTCTCGACGCAGGCGCAGACAAGGTCAGCGTCAACTCAGCGGCGCTGGCGCGCCCGCAGCTGATCAAGGAGCTCTCCGAGCAGTTTGGCTCGCAGTGCGTCGTCGTTGCGATCGACGCGCGCCGTACCGAGCCAGACGCCATGAGCTGGGAAGCGTTCTCCGGTGGCGGTCGCAAGGGAACCGGGCGCGACGTGCTCGAATGGGTGACCGAGGCTGAGAGCCTTGGGGCGGGCGAGGTACTGCTGACGAGCATGGACCGCGACGGCACAAAGGATGGATACGACCTTGAGCTGCTCGCCGCCGTTAGCGCTGCGGTTGGAGTCCCCGTTATTGCCTCAGGCGGGGCCGGAGAACTCGAGCACTTGGCCGAGGCATTAGAAGCCGGCGCGGATGCGGTGCTCTGCGCTTCGATCTTCCATTTCGGCGTCTTTACGGTCGGCGAAGTTAAGCAATACCTGGCCGGACGTGGAATCTCCGTGCGGCCAATCCCATCGCTGCCAGCCTCGGAATGAACTGCCGCTAGCGGCGGCGCTGCAGCAGCACACGCTGAGCATCGGCCAACGTGTGACCGCGGCTATGAAGCAGGGCGGTGAGGTGGAACAGCAGGTCGGCAGCCTCTTCGTCAACGCGCGACTCGCTCTCCTCGAGTACCGCGCGCCCGACCTCCTCGGCCTCCTCACGGACTTTTGCAGCGCTAAGTTCACGGTCGGAGAGCAGCTCGACGCTATAGGAGCCCGACGGCTTCTCGCGAGCGCGGTCGACGAGAACTCGCTCCAGCGCCGGCAGCGCCTCGTGCGGAACTTCGCCCTCGCTGACGCTGTCGAAGAAGCAGCTCCGCTCGCCGGTGTGGCAGGCTGGGCCGGCCGGCGCGACGATTGCCAGCAAAGCGTCGCCGTCGCAGTCGAGCCTCAAGGAAACGACACTCTGTGTGTTGCCCGATGTCGCCCCCTTATGCCAAAGCTCGTCTCGAGAACGGCTCCAGAGGTGCAGCTCGCCGCTGCTGAGAGTGAGCGCGACAGCTTCAGCATTGG
>JBAXGJ010000171.1:0-3347 GCA_037139475.1 Actinomycetes bacterium | reverse complement strand
CGCCCGCCCCCAGCCAGCGCGCCTTCATGGGCTGCGCTGTCAATCCCCAGTGCCATGCCGCTTACGACGCTCACGCCACAGAGCGAGAGCGTGCGGCCCAGCTCACGTGCCAGCTCAAGGCCGTCGGCCGATGCACGTCGCGCCCCGACTAGGGCGACCGCTGGAGAAGGAGCGAGCAGTTCGTTGAGCCGGCCTGGCTCACCGTAGATATGTAAGACCGCGGGTGGATCGGGGAGATCGGCAAGCGACCGCGGGAAGCTCTCATTGTGGCGGCAGATTGCTGAGGTCGAAGCAGCTCTCCACTTTCGGCGTTCAGCTGCCGGATCGAGCCCGGCCCACTGAGCCGTGATCTTTGACTGCTCGCGGCCCGCCAGCGCCGTGAGGAGCTTTCGATCGCTGAGCGCCAAAACTCCACGAATCGCCGGTCGATTGCCACGGATCTGATCGAGATGGGACGAGAGCCGCCCGACCAGCCAGCTGCGGCGAGTGCAGCGGTCACAAGCTTCGCTCATCGCTTGCCCAGCCGTTCACTCTCGTGGCGATAACCGAGTGCCTGCGCCAAAGACTCGATCCCTATCTCGCGCTCCCCGTCTAGGTCGGCGATCGTCCGAGCTACGCGCAGCGCTCTGTCGCGGCCGCGGGCGCTTAGGCCGCCACCGTCATAAGCGCGCGCGAGCGCACTCGCCGCCGCCGCACCGCAGTCGACCGCGGCGACCATGTCGCGCGCGATCAGCTGCGCGTTGGCGCAGCCACCACGCGCCAGCTGAAGCTCCCGCGCCGCAGCGACGCGCTGAGCAACCTCCGCACTCGTAGTTAGCGACTCCGCTGCGAGGGCGGCCGATGAGGGTCTCTCGACCCCGACCACGAGGTCGATCCGATCAAGTAGCGGACCCGAGAGCCGCTGGCGGTGGCGAGCGAGCTCCGGCTCACTGCAGCGGCAAGCTTTGCCGCCGCGACCACAGAGGCACGGATTGGTCGCCGCAATCAGTGCGAAACGTGTCGGGAAGTGAGCCACCTTCTGCCCGCGGACAATTGTCACCGCCCCATCCTCGAGCGGCTGCCTTAGCGCTTCCAAGGCTCTCCTGTCGAACTCCGATAACTCGTCGAGGAAAAGCACGCCACGATGCGCGAGCGTCGCTTCGCCTGGGATCGGTACTGCCCCTCCACCAACGAGGCCAGCGGCCGAGATCGTGTGATGTGGCGCGCGGAACGGGCGCTGGTCGGCCAAAGCGCCATCTGCTCCAAGCCCAGCGATGCTCTGGATCCGTGTTACCTCTAGTGCCTCGGGGCGACTGAGCGGAGGCAGGATGCTTGGCAGGCGACGGGCGATCATCGTCTTGCCAGTTCCGGGAGGACCACTCAGCAGCAGGTTGTGGCCACCAGCAGCAGCGACCGTCAGGGCGTCAATCACGGCGCGGTGACCTCGCACGTCAGCGAGATCGGGGAGGTAGCGACTGGCTGGCACCGGTTGCGCGGGCAATTCGTCTTCGCTGCAGTCGGACTCGCCCGAGAGCACAGCGCTGAGGTCACTGAGTACTGAGAGCGCGCCGACGCGAATCGAGTCAACGAGCCGGGCTTCGGCGGCGCAGGCAACTGGGACGATCAGCGCTTCCAGCCCCGCCTCTTTGGCACCCTCGGCAACAGCAAGAACTCCGCGGCAGGGCCTCAGCTCGCCGCCGAGTGACAGCTCGCCGAAGAGCGCCGTCCGAGCCAATGAATCGCGAGGAATCTGGCCACTCGCGGCGAGGATTGCGCAGGCTATTGCGAGGTCGAAGCCGGGTCCGGCTTTGCGCAGGTGAGCCGGAGCGAGATTGACGGTCAAGCGGCGCATCGGGAATTCAAAGCCGCAGTTGACTAGCGCAGCACGGACGCGTTCGCGGGCCTCGGCGACGGCGCGATCGGCCAAGCCAACGATCGTGAAGCTCGGTAGCCCACGGCGCAGGTCTGCCTCCACGGTCACCGCTTGCGGCCGCAGCCCGTCGATTGCGAATGTCAAGACCTCAGTAACCATCGGCTGCGACGCTACGGACGCAATTGCGACTTGTGAGCCTCGGTCTGCGCCAGATTCGGCCAGACCCAGCGCCGACTTCGCCGGTTGCCGTGGAGCCGTTGCATTGCTGCTACCTAGTGGCCCTAGAGAGCGCCCAATCTCGCTCCTAGTCTTCGCTCCATTCGACCGACTGCTCCCGACCCCCGTCACGTATTAGGCCGCGCCGGCGAGCGACTGGCGCTCGAACACCTCGAGCGGCTCGGCTACCAGCAGGTCGCCCGCAACCACCGAACTCGCTATGGCGAAATCGACTTAGTCATGCGAGTGGACTCAACGCTCGTCTTCGTTGAGGTCAAGACGCGTAGGTCGCAGCGGAACTCGGCGCCGTGGGACTCGCTGGACGAACGGAAGCGGCGCCAGGTCCGCCGGTTAGCCGCGGCATTCCTGAGCGAGGCACCACAGCGGCCGAGCCCGCGGGAGCTTCGCTTCGACGCGATCGGGATTCTGCTCGACTGTCAAGGCCAGCTGCTGCGACTCGATCACATCGAAAATGCTTTCTAGCTGCTAGAGCGCCAACTGCTGATAGGCGGTCGACTGGAACGACATTCTGTGCAGCGGCGAAACTCCGTGCTCCACAATCGCCTCGCGGTGCGCCGCAGTTGAATAACCGAAGTGCGCGCCAAAGCCCCACTCAGGTAGCTGCTCGCCGGCGCGCACCATCAGGCGGTCGCGAGTCACTTTGGCGACGATCGATGCCGCGGCGATCGCTGCGCTGAGCCCATCACCGCCGATTACGGCTCGCTGCTCGTGTTCGAAGGGAGGAACCTCGAAGCCATCGATCAGGCAGACGCATCCAGGCCGGGCGACGCGGATCAGCGATTCTCTGAGCGCAGCGAGGTTTGTTTTGTGCAGCCCTCGCTCGTCGATGCCGCGCGCGCTGCGTGAGACAACGACGACGCGCTGCGCGGTCTCCATAACGATCGGCAGCAGTGCCTCACGCGCGGCGTGATCGTGCTGCTTCGAATCATTCAGTGCCCCGAGCGCGCGAACTTCAGCAACGCCGATCGAATCGAGGTCAAGCAAGACCGCTGCGGCGACCAAAGGCCCTGCGAGACAGCCGCGGCCAGCCTCATCGGCCCCTGCGACCCAGCGCACGCCGACGGCGCGGTCATGGGCGATCAGCCGAGCGCCGCTCGAGCCGCGCCCCGGACTCTTTCGCTTTGCCCGCTTAGAGCCAGGCTGTTTAGAAGATGTTGATTCGGCTTGGCGGCCAGTAGGTCGCGAAGGCTGGACCGATGATCCAGGCGGTTGGGACGGGTCCCCAGAACCTGCTGTCGTCGGACTCGCCACGGTTGTC
>JBAXGJ010000170.1:0-3393 GCA_037139475.1 Actinomycetes bacterium | reverse complement strand
AGGCCCCGCGCTAGGCCCGCCGGCGCGCCTGCAAAAGATCGCCGCTAGCGACCTAAAGAGGCTTCGATCAGGGCGCGCTGGCGCTCGCACCGCGGCTCTGATTGGCTGAGAATCGTGCGATACTGGGGCTTGATGGATCCCTCCCGCAAACGCCGCATCCGAATGGTTGTGGCTCTTAGCTGCGCTGTACTGCTCGTCGGCGCGCTCGCCTACACCAGCTTCTCGGCAGCCAGCACCGCGGTTCAGCCAAGTCAGTTGCTGGCCTCAACCAACCCCGGCGAGAGCTACCAGCTGACTGGCAAGGTTGTTGATGGCTCGGTCGTTCGCTCGCGCGAGGCGATCCGTTTTCGCGTCCGCGACCGCACGAACAAGAAGTCGGTCGCCGTCAGTTACGTCGGCGCTGTCCCGGACCCGTTCCGTGAGGGCCGCGAAGTGATCATCACCGTTCGGTCGGCCGGCGCCGGCGCGCCGCCGCACTCGTTCATCGGTGAGAAGGACACGCTGATCACTAAGTGCCCGTCGAAGTTCAAAGAGAGCCGGCCAGTCGCGCCCGCCTCCGACGCAAAGAAGTCCTAGGTCCATCGTGGCAACTGTTGGCCAGGCATGCCTGATCTTTGCGCTCGGCTTCAGCCTGTACGGCGTTGTCGCTTCGGTCGTCGGCGCGCGGACAGGGCGCGAGGCGCTGGTCCGCTCTGGGCGCCGTTCGCTCTACGCGTTGTTCGGGCTCGCCGCGGTCGCCTTTCTGATTACGGAGTTCGCTTTCCTCAGCTCCGACTTCCACTTCACTGTCGTCGCCACGCACTCATCAACGACAACGCCCTGGTATTACCGCTTGGCGGCGATGTGGTCCTCGCAGCAAGGCTCGTTGATGCTCTGGCTGACGCTGCTGGCCGGCTGGTCATCGCTCTGCGTCGTGATGCTGCGTGGCCGTTTGCGCGACGTTGCTCCGTACGCAGTTGCCGTTCTGCTCGGCTTTGGCGCTTTCTTTACCGCTGTGATGCTGTTCAGTGCCTCGCCGTTTGAGACCGTCCCAGTTGCGCCGCCGGAAGGCGTTGGCCTCAACCCGCTGCTGCGCCACCCGAGCATGATGATCCACCCGATCATGCTCTACTCGGGCTACACGCTCTTTACGATTCCGTTCGCCTTTGCGGTTGGAGCGCTCATTGTTCGCCGCGTTGATGCAGAGTGGTTGCGGGCTACGCGTGTATACGCACTGGCCGCCTGGCTGGCGCTCGGCACGGGGATCATTCTCGGCGCCCGCTGGTCCTACGCCGAACTCGGCTGGGGTGGCTACTGGGCTTGGGATCCGGTCGAGAACGCGGCGCTGCTGCCTTGGCTTACCGGAACCGCCTTCCTTCACTCGGTCAAGATTCAAGAGCGGCGAGGGATGATGAAAATCTGGAACGCCTCGCTGGTGCTTGCCACCGGCACACTGGCAATCCTCGGTACCTTCCTCGTCCGCTCGGGCGTGCTCGATTCAATCCACGCCTTCGTCGAGGAGGGCAACACCGTCGCGTGGTTCTTCACGACGCTGATCGTCGTGATGATCGCCGGCTCGGTCTATCTAGTGATCACGCGCCGCGATAACGCGCTGAAGAGTGAGTCCCGGCTCGATTCGCTGTTATCGCGAGAGTCGGCCTTCCTCGGCAACAACCTCGTCCTCGTTGCGATCACCTTCGTCGTGCTCTGGGGAACATTCTTCCCGCTTATCTCCGAAGCGCTTACCGGCCAAAAAGAAGCCGTTGGGCCGCCGTGGTTTGACCAGTACACGGTTCCGTTGGTGCTGATTCTCGTACTGCTCTCGGGCATTGGGCCGGTGATCGCCTGGCGGCGCACGAGTTGGTCACGGCTTTGGCGCAGCATGCGCCTGCCAGCGATCGTTGCCTTGCTGGTCGCCGTTGGGTGCGTCGTCTTTAGGCCCGGGAATGGCGATCTTGCGCCGCTGGTCATGTTTGTCGTCGGCGCCTTCGCGATCGCGACCTCGCTTCAGGAGCTTTGGCGTGGCACGCGCGCGCGGCAGGCGATGACGGGGGAGGGGCCGTTCGCTGCCTTCCGACTACTGCTGGCCCGTAACCGTGCGCGCTATGGCGGCTTCATCGTTCATATCGGCGTTGCCGTTCTCTTCATCGGCATCGCTGCTTCGTCGAGCTTCCAGAGCGTGCGCGACGTGCGGCTCGGCGTCGGCGAGCAGGCCACGGTCGGCGGCTACACGTTCAATTACGTCAAGCCGATCGCGCAGATCGAAACTACCGCTGGCCGCTTGGAACGAATCACGCTCGGCTCGCAGGTACGCGTAACTAAGGACGGCAAGTTCGTCGGCAATCTCTATCCAAACCGCGGCTATTACCCGGCGATTGGCTCGACTCTCGGCGCCGTCAGTACCTACTTCGCAGGTGAGTCAACGAGCGAGATCGGCCTCAAGGCTGGAGTGACGAAAGACCTTTGGACTGCCGAGACCCCAGACATCTCGTCGCTGATGCCGGTCGTCCGGCGGGGCGACGCAGTCTTTGCCAAGGCGGCAGGTCAAGGGCTCGATCCCGAGGCGAGGTCGGTCTTCCTTGCTGCTGCGCTGAACGGGCTGACAACCCGCTACCGCAACAATCCGCCGCCGGCGCAGTTCCGCATCATCGTCTCGCCGATCGTCTTCTGGATCTGGATTGGAGCGATCATCGTCTTCATCGGCGGCTTAATCGCCGCCTGGCCATCAGTTGGCGCCGTCCGTGACCGCGTCCGTGCCCGTCAAGCTGCGCGAGTTGCGCAGGACCTCGGGCGCGTATAGAGACCCTGATTGAACCTATGTCTGTTATCGAGCCAATCATCGCAATCGTGATTCTCGGCCTCGTCGTCTGGTTTGTTGGCCAGCCGCTGCGCTCGCGTGTTGCCGAGCAGGACGACCTCCGTGACGAGGGGCGGATCGCCGACCTGCGCGCCGCGCGCGACGCCAAGTACCGCCAGATTCGTGACCTCGAGATGGATTACCGCACCGGCAAGCTCTCCGAGCAGGAGTGGCGCGCGCTGGACCGCGAACTGCGCGGCGAGGCCGTTGAAGTGCTGCACGAGCTCGATCAGCTCGTGCCGCCTGAGCAGCGCGAAGGAATCACGCCCGATCCGCCAGCGGCGCCGCCTGCGGCCGATCCCCGCTAAGATCGCCTGCGATGACACAGTTCCTTACAGCAGCGGTCGCACTCCTTTCGGTCGTCGTGATCTTTTTGATCCTGATGCACTCGGGCAAGGACGCCGGTCTTTCCGGCGCCTTTGGCGTCGGTACCGGCGAAGGCTCGCTCGGTGGCGGCTCACTCGTTGAGCGCAACCTCAATCGCTGGACCGTAGGCCTGACGATCATCTGGGTCTTGGCGATCATCGCGCTCGTCAAAGTCGGCTGAAGCAGCGCCG
>JBAXGJ010000169.1:0-3453 GCA_037139475.1 Actinomycetes bacterium | reverse complement strand
TCGACTACAAGCAGCCCCAGATCCTTCGGCCTCATGTCGCGGCCGAGCAGGCGATGGGTGCCGATCAGAATGTCGGTCTTGCCATCGTTGAAGTTGGCCACCGAAGCGCGCTGCTCGGCGGCGCTGCGCAGGCGGCTAACGACGTCAACCGTGAACGGGAAGTCCTCGAGCCGCTCGCAGAAGGTGCCGTAGTGCTGTTGAGCGAGGATCGTCGTCGGCGCCAGAACCAAGACCTGTGTGCCGTCGCCAGCGGCTTTGAAGGCGGCGCGCAGCGCGACCTCTGTCTTGCCGTAGCCAACGTCGCCGCAGATCAGCCGATCCATCGGCCGCGGCCGCTCCATGTCCTGCTTGACGGCTTCGATCGCTGCCGCCTGATCGGCCGTCTCCTGCCAGGGGAAGCGCGACTCAAAGTCGAGTTGCCATTCGGAATCCTCAGAGAAGGCGCGCCCTTCGCGGCGGCGTCGTTCGGCGTAAAGGTTGAGCAGCTCGCCGGCCAGCCCCTCTGCGGCCTTTCGGGCGCGGGCCTTGAGCGTCTCCCAGCCCTTGCCGCCAAGCTTCGAGAGTTTCGGCTCGAGCTCTCCTGCACCGATGTAGCGCGTGATCTTGGCCAGCTGGTCAACCGGCATGAAGACGCGGTCACCATCGGCGTACTCGAGTTCTAAGTAATCGCGCGTGATCTCGCTGACGGTCTTGGTCTCGAAGCCGGCGAAGCGAGCCACGCCGTGATCCTCATGAACGACGGTGTCACCGGTGCGTAGCTCAAAGAGCGAGGCGAAACGGCCAAGCCGCTCGGGCTGATCATCGCTGCGTGGCGCGCGACGACGGCGGAATAGCTTGCGCTCCGGGATCACCGCCAGCCTTGCGCCGGCGGCGACGAAACCGCTGCGCAGCGCGGCGAGCGAGAAGAGCAGCTCCCCGTCGGCGCCCAGCGGAGCCGACGAATCCTCGAGCCAATCGGCCGAAAGCCGCGCGAGGTTGTGCGCAACCCGTTCGCCTTCGCCACGCCGCGAGAAGGCGACAACGGCCGTGTAGCCGCTGCGCACGAGGCTTTCTAGCTCCGGTTCAGCTTCAGCCAACGACTGGGCAGCGAACTCCGCGGCCTGCGCGTGGAGCTCTATCGGCTGCCCCGATAGAAGCGATGAGATGCGCGTCATCGCGCGGCTCGCAAGGGCCGCTTGTACGGCATCGGGAGCGACGTAGAGGTGGTGGGCGTCGGCGTCGTGGAATGCGGCGCAGACGTCCTGCCAGTGATCGCCGAGCGCAGGAGCAATCTCTTCCGCGGCGCCGACAATTACGAGTGCCTCGGCTGGCACTAAGTCGAGCAAGGCCTGAAAGCGGTCGACCGGAAGCAGGTCGGCGATGTCGGGGCGCTCGTCGACCTCGCTGAGGGCTGCGATCTCGGCTAGCTCACGGTGCTCGGCGGCAAGCTCAGCGGCCGGCGCGATCTCGACCAGCTCAATCTCGCCGAGCGATCGCTGCGTGAAGGTCGAAAAGTGGCGCAGCGATTCGATCTCAATGTCGAAACAATCGACGCGCACAGCATGATCTTCGGTCGCTGGAAAGCAGTCGAGGATCCCGCCGCGGATTGCGAACTGGCCGCGCTCGGCAACCTCTGAGACGCGCTCGTATCCTGCGGCGACAAGCTGGAGCGCAACCTCATCGAGATCGATCAGGTCACCCTTGCGCAGCGCGAAGCCCTTAGGGCGCAGCTCTGGATCAGGCACCTTCTCGGAGAGCGCCACGGCCGAAACGACGACGACCGGCGGCTCACCTGCGGGCGGGTCGAGCAGCGCGTCGAGCGCCGCGACACGCAGCCCAACGAGGTGCGGCGGCGGCGCGAGGTGCGATTCGTAGGTGACTCCACGGCTGGGGTAGAAACGAACTTGCCGCGGCGCCAGCCAGAGGCTGAGGTCGGCCGCCAGCGCCTGTGCCTCGCTGTCATCGCCGGCGACGACGATGCCTGGCTTCGATGCCTGGTTATCGAGCAGCGCAGCGATCGCGTAAGGACGAAGCGAGCGCGAAACGAAGGCGTCGCCGCCATCGCTCAGCAGCCGCTCTCCTTGCGGGTCGTTCGCCAGCGCCCCAAGCAGCCCTCTTAGCGACACGGCTGTGCTCCCCTAGCCCGAGCCGCTCAGCGCAACCTGGCCCAGCACGATCTGCTCGACTAAATCACTGGCCGACGCGACGAGCGCCTCGACCTCACCGTCGGGCTGCTGCCAGCGGCCAAGCACATAGTCGGAGACACTCGCTGGGTCGGTCGAAGACGGCCTTCCGACTCCAATCCGCAGACGGCCAAACTCTTCAGAGCCAAAACCTTTGCGCAGCGACTTGAGGCCGTTGTGGCCAGCCAGACCGCCGCCGAGCCGGGACTGGAGCTGGCCAAACGGCAGGTCAATCTCATCGTGAACCACGAGCACGTGGTCTAGCTCGAGCTTCAGCGAGCCACGCGCCGGCCCGGCCGAGTTGCCCGACTCGTTCATGTAGGTGAGCGGCTCAAGCAGCGCTACACGGACAGCCGGGCCGCCAAGCGGGCCAACGCGGCCGCTAACGATCAGTCCGTTGAAGCTCTTCTTCGGGCGGCCTAGCTCCCAGCGCTTCGACAGCTCGGAGATGACCTGAAAGCCGACGTTGTGCGGCGTCCATTCGTAGCCGGCGCCGGGATTGCCAAGGCCTACGATCAGCCAGTCGACAGGTTCGGCGCGTGAGAAGAAGCGGCCCACGGTTTGATGCTACGGCGCGGAGTGAGGACTAGCCAGCGTCGTCGTCGGACTTCTCGCCCGACTCGTCGCCGCCGCCGCCACCTTCGCCGCCGCCACCTTCGCCACCTTCGCCAGCTTCGCCCTCTTCGCCAGCGCCCTCAATCGGTTCGCCGTCCTCGCCGATCAGCTCGGTCTCCTCTTCGATCGTCTCTTCGATCTCGAGCCGTGGAGCGAGCAGTGAGACAACAACTAGATCGTCCTCATCGAGCAAGGTCACACCAGCGGGAACAACGGCCGATGAGAGCGGTGCGGTCTCACCGATGTTCAGCGTGGCGACCGAGATCTCGATCGATTCCGGAATCTCGTTCGGAAGCGCTTCGACATTGACTTCGCGGATCGGCTGGTCGACGACGCCGCCTTCGACAACGCCAGGTGACTCCTCAGCGTCAACGACAATCAGCGGCACGACTGCCTGGATTGCGACGTTTAGGTTGACTCGGACGAAATCGACGTGAGTCATCTCACCGCGCACGGGATGGCGCTGGGCATCCTTCAGCACGGCTGGTTCGCTGGTTCCAGCGACGACTAGGTCGACAACGGCGCCGGAAGCGTGGAGTGCGGCGCGAAGCTCGCGGCCGTCGACCGAGAATGAGATCGGCTCACCCTCGCCGCCGTAGAGAACGCCAGGAACCTGACCCTCGCGGCGAAGCCTACGGGTAGCGCGCGAGCCGTCCGGTTCGCGCGGAGAAGCGTT
>JBAXGJ010000168.1:0-3478 GCA_037139475.1 Actinomycetes bacterium | reverse complement strand
GAAGCTGCAGGCGCCGAAGGTCCGCGTCTCATTCGGCGAACCACTCCGCTACGAAATCGTCGCCGATCCAACCCGCGAGCAGCAGCAGGTTGTGGCCGACGAGATCTTCGCTGAGATCAAGAAGCTCTACGTTGAGCTTGAAGTCAGCGCCAGCGAGTAGTCGACCCACTCCGAGCGCTCGGAGCCGGATTCAGGTATGTTGCCGCAATGCCTAATGTGGTCTGCATAACCGGCAGCGTCGTCTCTGGTTGTTACATCTCTAGGTTCGTCGGCCATTGCGCTGATCAGCTGCGGGAAGCTGGCTGCGAGGTTGAGGAGGTGCTTGCTTGGGACTTCGACCTGCCGGTTTTCACGTTCCCGCTTGAGCGCGACAGCGGTATGCCAGAAGCTGCCCGGCGGGCGCACGAGATCTTCAGTGCAGCGGACGGCCTTATCGTCGGCAGCCCTGAGATAAACGGCTCGACTACGGGCGTTCTCAAGAATTTGCTCGATTGGGCGTCGCGACCGATCGACGACGAAGAGCAGATCGGCGAGGCATTCCTCGGCCTGCCAACGGCGGTCATCAGTGCATCCAAACACCTCCACGCGGGCCTGCGCGGAGCAGATCATCTCAAACATATTCTCAGCAGCCTTGGCTGCGTCCTACTTCCGGAGCAGGCTGCTGTGCCATTTGCGCAGTTGCACTTTGCTGGCGCTGAAGATGCTGTGCTTTCAGACCTGCGGACCTATGAGGAACCGCAGGTGATCACAGATCAAGCGGTGATCAAGAATCTCGATCAGATCTGCGCGAGCGTCTTTGCGGCTGCTTCAGCTGGGCGTTCAGCTGCCTCTGGTCGCCCCGCTTGGCTTGACAACATGATCCCAACGGAGGGAACCACGTGAGTAAGAACGATGACGCTGTGCTCAAGGCCGCTCTCAACGACTGGAGAGATGTGCTTGGTGAAGAGCGGGTTATTACCGACGCCGACGAACTGAACCGCCGCGGTTCCACGACCTACGGAGAGGTCGAAATACCTGCCGTGCTCCTCCCGCACACGACCGAACAGGTTTCGGCCGCGCTGAAGGTCGCAAATCAGCACGGCGTACCGGTCTACACGATCAGTACCGGCAAGAACTGGGGCTACGGGTCGGGCGCGCCAAAGTGTGATGGTTGCGTGGTTATGGATCTCAGCGGCCTCAACCAAATCCACCGGTTTGACGAAAAATTTGGCACGATCACGGTCGGGCCTGGCGTCACGTTCGGTATGGCAGAAGAGCTGCTCGAAGCCAATCACTCGAGCCATTTCATCGCGGCGCCGGGCACCGTTCCCGAGGCCAGCCTAATCGGCAACATCATGGATCGCGGATGGGGCTATGGCCCCTACTCGGACCGATTTGACTTTGCCTGCGGCATGGAGGTCGTCCTTGCCGACGGGAGCATCGTCGAGATGGGGAACGCTCGATTCCCCGGATCGCTTTCAGCGGATATTTTCAAGTGGGGTGTAGGGCCTTGGCTTGACGGTTTGTTCACGCAGTCAAACTTCGGCGTGGTAACACGAATGACAATCTTTCTCGCGCCACTGCCGAGTTTTTTGGGCTCTTACATTTGGCGCGTTGATAACCCAGAGAAGCTGCCAATCCTGATTGATGTTTTTCGTGATCTGCGGATGAAGCAGATAATCCGGACCAACTTCAAGATTCAGAATTTCCATCGCGTGCTCCAGAACTATGAACGCTGGCCTGGTGAGGTAGGTGAGGCGCACCTCCACGGTGACCTACTCAAGGAGAAGATGGACCAGTACGGAATCGGCTTTTGGAACGGCTCGGGCGCTCTTTATTGTTGGTCCGAAGATCACTACAAGGCCGAACGTGAGATCGTCGATGCGGCACTGCGGCCATATGTAGATGTCTTGCTTTGGATCGATGAGGAGGTCGTCGCCAACCAGGAGAAGCTGGCTCCGCAGGTGAAAGAGGAAACCGGCTACGACCTCAGCGAGGTTATCCCTCACTTCTTCACGGAATCGAGAATAATCGGGATCGACCATGGTGATGTTCTCGAGGCCTACTACCACAAGCAGTTCACGCCAGAGCACTCCGACATTGATGGTGACCGCGTCGGAATGGCTTGGGTTGATCCGATTGTGCCGCTGTCGGCAGGGCACGCGACGACCGTTCTGGGCATTGTCGAAGATGTCATGAATAAGCACCACTTCGAAACAAACCTCGGCTTCAATGTCGTTACCGAGCGTGCAATGTTTGGGACGTGTCTGCTGCTGTGGGACCGCGACAGAGAAGGGGATGACGAGCGTGGCTTGGCTTGCCTGCAGGAGTTGACAGAGAGGCTGATGGACGCTGGTTACACGCTAGGCCGCGTTGCGAACCCAGTGATGCAAGAGGTGATGGACCGCGGGCAGCCGGAGGCCAACAAGTTGCTCGCGACGATTAAGGACGCCGTCGATCCGAACGGCATTCTTTCCCCCGGGCGATACGAGCCGACGCGCGATTAGGCCGTCGAGGTTGATCCGCGCGAAGCACCGGAGCGCACTATCCGGAGCAGCACAAGCGCGACCGCGACAGCCAGCCAGAATGGCGCTGTTTCGCCGATCGTCGCTGCAAAGGTAGCCCCAAAAGCGACTAGCCACGCCGACCCAAGGTTTCGTGAGGTTGAGACCACCCCGGCTGCCTCAGCCCGCATCGACTGATCAACTGCTTGCTGTGCATCGGCCGAAGTGAGCGTCTGAACTGCTCCTAGCCCTAGCCCCGTCAGTGCGAGCGCAGCCGCAACTAGCGGCTCGCTCTTCAAGGTAACGGCGATCGCAAGACCGACGGTTCCGACTAGAAGCAGTAGTGCCCCGATGCTGGCGACCGAGCGAAAGCCAAAGCTGTCGTAGAGACGCCCCGTGAGGACCGACATCACGGTCTGTGGCAGCAACAGGAAGACGACGAACATCGAAGTCTCTAGTGGCGACAACCCGATGCTTTGGCTGACGAAAAGTGTTGTGAACACGACCGTCAGCCCGACCGCTCCAGCGACCAGGAAGGTCGCGCCGGAATCCCTGATCACCAACGCGTTGCTAAGCACAGTGCGGTTGAAAAGCGGCGCCGACGACCGCAGTTGATCAGCGCCCAGCGCAATTAGCGCCGCTGCTCCAAGAATCAGCGGGAACAGTACTTCGCGTCCTCCCCATCCGAACTCGCCAGCCAGCTGGCAGCCAAGGATCAGTCCCGTGAACGCCACTCCCGCGAGGGTGCAAGCGCGCAGCGCCCGCGGGACGGCACGGTTGACGGGCACCTTGGCAATAGCGCCGAGTGTCCCGATCATTGCCGGCACAAGCAGTGAGATCTCGGCGATAAAGACGAATTGCCAGCCGACCGATTCAATCAATCCAGCGCCAACAATCGGCGCCACGATCGACATCACTCCTGCGGCCGCGAAGTAGACCCCAATCGGGCGGCCAACTTTTGCTGGCCCACCACCTGCCTCGCTGCTCGATGCGAC
>JBAXGJ010000167.1:0-3494 GCA_037139475.1 Actinomycetes bacterium | reverse complement strand
ACTTCCGCCGTCACCTTGCGCGCCGCCTTCTCGCCATCGCTGACAAGAAGATCGACGTCCTGATGGAGCACCGGTACCTGCGCGGCAAGCTCGTCGATGCCGCTGCGGCCGGCGCCACCTGCGGCTTGGTAGCTGGTCGCGACGATCGCGCTAAGGCCAAACTGATCATGCAGCGCTTTCAGCGGCAGCATCGCGACCATCGTCGTGCAGTTTGGGTTGGCGACGATCCCTTTCGCGGCGCTGGCGATCGCGTCGGGGTTCACTTCACTGACTACGAGTGGAACCTCGTCATCCATCCGCCAGGCCGATGAGTTGTCGACCACGAGCGCTCCAGCGGCGGCAAACTGCGGCGCCCACTCGCGTGACGTTGCGCCGCCGGCGGAGAAGAGCGCAAGGTCGAAGCCGGCGATCGTTTTCGCGTTTAGCGGCTGCACTTCGCCGTAGCCATCAAGCACCGTCCCCGCCGAGCGCTCGCTGGCAAACGGGACTACCTCATCGGCGGCTACGCCGCGCTCGCTGAGCATCGCCAGCAGCAGGCGCCCAACGGCGCCGGTCGCGCCAACGACGGCGATTCTCATGCCGGTGGCAGCCCGAAGGGCTCCTCGGCACGGATCGAGTCCTCGCCGCTCAGGTCGAAGGCGCTGTGCAGCGCGCGCACAGCATCTTCGACGCGTGCGCCAGCAATCACGCATGAGATCTTGATCGGCGAGGTCGAGATCATCTCGATGTTGATCCCCTCGGCGCCGAGCACGCTGAAGACCTTCGCGGCGACGCCTGGGTGCGACTTCATCCCTGCCCCAACGACCGAGACCTTGCCCATCTCTTGGTCAGTGGCGATGTCGCCGATTCCCATCTCGGACTTCAAACGATCTAGCGCCTCGTGCGCAGCGCGCAGGTCATCGCGCGGCACCGTGAACGACATGTCGGCGCGCGTGTCCTTCGATACTGGCTCGTTCTGAATGATCATGTCGACGTTGACGTGCGCCTCTGCCAGCGCAGTCGCGATCTGGCCGGCGGCGCCGGGCGTGTCGGGCACGCCGATCACCGTGACGCGAGCCTCGTCGGTCGAATGAGTTACTGCTGTGATGAGTGGATGTTCCATTGTCTGATTCTCCGCGAGGACCACGGTACCGGGACCGTCCTCAAAGCTCGACCTGCAGTGGATACGGACGCCATGGTTGCGGGCGTACTCAACGCTACGCAGTTGAAGTACACCCGCCCCTGACGATGACATTTCAAGCATCTCCTCGGAGGAGACGACCGACAGTTTGCGCGCATCGGGCACGATCCGTGGGTCGGCGCTGAAGACGCCGGCAACATCGGTGTAGATCTCGCACTCTTCGGCGCCAAGCGCAGCAGCCAGCGCAACGGCAGTCGTGTCGGAGCCGCCGCGGCCGAGCGTCGTCACATCCTTCGTCGTTGAGACGCCTTGGAAGCCTGCGACGAGCACGATGTCGTCGTTGTCTAGCGCCTCGCTGATTCGGTCGGCGCGAACGTCGAGGATCCGCGCTTTGGTGTGCGTTGTGTCGGTAACGATTCCAGCCTGCGAGCCGGTCAAAGAGATCGCGTGGTGGCCAAGGTCATTGATCGCCATCGCGCAGAGCGCGCATGAGACTCGCTCTCCGGTTGAGAGCAGCATGTCCATCTCGCGCGGGTCAGGGTTGTCGGAAACCTCGTATGCGGCCTCGATTAGGCGGTCGGTCTCCTTACCGCGGGCGCTAAGGACGGCGACGACGCGGTGGCCTTCTTCGCGGCGCGCGACGATCCGTTCAGCGGCACGGCGAAGCCGCTCAGCGTCGGCCACTGAGCTGCCTCCGAACTTCATAACGATCGTTGCGTCAGCCATAGCGGCCAAGGATACGAGCGTTAGCGGTCTGCGTGCGGTCGGCGGCGACCGCTCAGACTGCGCGGCGGCCCATCATCGCGCGGCCGAGCGTCACTTCGTCGGCGTACTCAAGGTCAGCGCCGACCGGCAGGCCGGAGGCTAGGCGCGTAACGGCGACGTCAGGCGCGCGCTCGTGAACGCCGCGGGCGATCTGCAGCGCCGTCGCCTCACCGGTCGTCGTTGGGTTGGTCGCAAGTACGATCTCAACGATCTTTGGGTCTGCCGATTCGATCCGCGCGTAGAGCTCAGCGATCTTCAGATCGCCGGCGTCTATTCCGTCGATCGGCGAGAGCGCGCCGCCGAGTACGTGGTAAGTGCCACGAAACTCGTGCGTGCGTTCGACCGGAATCACGTCGCCTGGCTCCTCGACGACGCAGATCACAGTCTGGTCGCGGCGCGTGTCCTGGCAGATCACGCAGCGCGGCCCTTCGGAGAGGTTGCAGCAGACCTCGCAGAAGCCAATCTTCTCTTTCACCTCGCGGATCGCGTCGGCCAGCGCCAGCGCGTCTTCCTTCTCAAGCCGCAGAATGTGGAAGGCGAGCCGCTGCGCGGTGCGCGAACCGATCCCCGGCAGCTTCGAGAGTTCGGTGATCAGCCTCTGTACAGGAGGGGCAAACACGGCTTATGGCCCGTCGGGGCCGGGATCGCCGTCATCGGCGAAGTCCGGCTGCTCGTCGCCGTCAACTTCTTCGGGCGCTTCGCTCACCGCAGATGGGGCGGCAACGATCTCTTCGGCGTCAAAGGTTTCAAGCAACTTATCGACGAGCTCATCGCCTGCGAGGGCCTGTGCCTCTGGCGCCGTGCCAAGGTCGCGCAGCTCGTACTCGATCCGCACGCGCGCGCCGAGCAGTGATTCGAGCGCCATGCCGACGACGGTCCGCGCGTCTGCGTTGTCGGCGACCATCCGGCGGTTGAATGAATCGTCTTCGGGGAAGGCGACTACAAGAATCCCGGCCCGCATCTCGAGCGGCTGAGCGCGCGCGAGCGCTGCGCAGACCATCGGTTGATCGGGATTGATCGTCTCCAGCACGGCGGGCCAGATCTCGGCGACCTGTTCGATCGTTACCTGTACGGCGGCGGCCGACGGTTGCGGCGCCGCTACCTCTTCGGTCTGCGGCTCTGGTGCAGCCGCGGCGGCGGCGCTTCCAGCCAGAGTCGCGGCGGCGGGCGGATCTGGCGGCGGCGCGGCGGGCGGCTCCGGCGCGGCGGGCGGCTCCGGCGCAGCGACGGGCGCAGGCGTGGCGGGCGCCGCAGCGGCGGCTTCCGTCGCACCGGCAGGCGCGGGCGCGCCGCCGAGCGCGGCTTCCAAGCGGCCGATCCGGGCAAGCAGCGCCTTGCTTGAGGCATCAACCTCGGGCGTCGCCGCCTTCACCAGCGACAGTTCAAGTTGCGTGCGCGGGTCGGCGCCATCGCGGATCGCGCGCATCGCCACGCCAAGCAGGTCAAGCAGGCGCACGGCGTCGGCTTCATCGACGCGCTCGGCCTGCTCCGCCAAGCGCGCGTCACGGTCCGGTGTAACGCGCAGCTCGCTGGGGACGGCGCCGAGCGTGCCAACTACGAGCAGCTCGCGCGCGTGCACTTCAAGGTCGCGCGCGGCAATCTGCAGGTC
>JBAXGJ010000166.1:0-3516 GCA_037139475.1 Actinomycetes bacterium | reverse complement strand
ATCCTTGACGGCTGCATTCAGTCGAAAGCAAAGCTTCGCGCCTTCCGCCACAACCGGATCGACAAACTTGAGCGCGCATTGGAGCGCGCGGCCGGTGACGGCGGCGGCATTCTCGTCGTCGTTGACGGCGTCTTCTCGATGGAAGGCGACATCGCGCCGGTCGATCAAATTGCCGCCCTCTGCGCCGCTCACGGAGCTCGCCTGCTTGTAGACGACGCCCATGGCGCCGGCGTTCTTGGCGCGCGCGGCTCGGGCACGCCGGAGCTGCTTGGCGTTGAAGATCAAGTTGACCTGCGAACCGGCACTTTCTCTAAATCGCTGGCCTCCTGCGGCGGCTTTGTCGCTGGAAATGCGGATGTTATTGACTACCTGCGCGTCTCGGCGAGGGCCTACCTTTTCACCGCTTCGGCCGTGCCCGCAGCGGTCGGAGCAGCGCTGGCCGCACTGCGGATCATCCGCTCCGAAGACGGCCCGCCGCTCTTCTCGGCGGTGCTCGACAACGCCCGCTACCTGCGTGACGGATTGGAGGCTCTTGGCTTCGCCGTTGTCGCGCCCCAGCAGCTCAGCTCAGCTACCGCGCAGCTCGACGCGCCGGGGGTTCTGAACGGCGACATCGTCACTCCGATCGTCCCGGTCGTGGTCGGCGATGACTGGAAGGCTGTGCTGCTCTGGCGTGCGCTCTACGACGCCGGCGTCTTCGTCAATACCGCTCTCCATCCCGCCGTGCCACCGAGCGGCGCGCTGCTGCGGACGAGCGTGATGGCAACTCATGACCGCGAAACTTTGGACCGCGCGCTCGCCGCCTTCGAGTCGGTCAAGGCAAGCTTCGAGGCTGAACACGGCCCGCTGCCCGGACCGGAAGACCACTAGCCGCCGCTGAGTAGTTTCGCGCGGTGCTGAATCGACTCAATTTCACGCTCTGAGCGCGCAAATCGTTTACAGCTTGTTGACGATTGGACTGTTTCTTTCGTAGGTTGTGGGAGTCGGCTGCTTGGTGGCCGCGGAGGGGGAGTGAGAGGCGCTAGTCGGGCCCGTAGGGTGACCCGCCGAAGTCGTCTAGAAGCCCCCACTACAACTTGATCGAAGCGGCCCCTACGGCCGCAACGAAAAACGTCCTGACCAGAACTATTCGGCGTGCCCGATCGGCGCGTTAAGGAGCCCCTATGACACCGACAGCGAGCACGGCCACAGCACCACAGCACCTCCGCGCACTGGAGCGAGCCAACACGGTGCGCCTAGCAAGGGCCGAGCTCAAACGTCGCGTCGCTGCCGGCGACACATTGGCAGCCCAGGTCGTTGTCGAGTCGCCTTGGGAAGCCCAATCGATGACGATCTCCGACCTAATTACAAGCCAGCGCCGCTGGGGCCGCGCCCGCTGCCGCCGCCTGCTTCAAAGCATCCCAATTTCAGAGCAGAAGACGATCGGTTCAATGACCGAGCGTCAGCGCCAAGCGCTTGCTGCAGCGCTGCCGAGCGACTGAGCGAGCTCTAGGCGCTGGACGCGACGATCTCGATGATCTGACCGTCTGGGTCACGCAGGTAGACGGAGCGGAGCTTGTCGCGATCGAAAGTTTCAGTGGTCGGAATTTCCCGCTGCTGCAGGTAGTCGCGCCAAGCTTCGACCTCGGCCGCCGAAGCAACCGACAGGGCCAGGTGGTGAACTCCGCCAACTCCCTGCGTGGCTTCCTCCATCTCTGGGTACTCAAGGAAGCTGAGCCGCAGCGCAGGCTCGCCGCCGCTCGCCTGTGGGTCACTTGAAAACCAGAAGTGCCGCGTGGCCGGATCGTCGGCGTTGACGCCCTCGTCGGCCAGCGCCAGCCCCAGCACGTCACGGTAGAACGCGGTCGTGCGCTCAAGGTCGCGGCAGATCAGCGTCGCGTGATGGAGGCCGCTGATTCTCATCGGCTGCGTAGCGGCGGGAGCGGCCGCCTCGGTAGGCGCCGGGAACTCTGGATCACTCATGCTCGCCACGCCATTCCTCCTGATCGACTGCGGAAGAGATTACGCAGAAGCCACCAAAGAACGCCGAAGAGCAGCGCCGCGGCTGCCAGCAGCAGGCTCTTCGGCAGCGCCGTGAGGAGGATTAGAGGCAGCACCAGGATTACCGCCGAGCAGGCAGCGATTAAAACGGAATGAGAGCGATAGCCAGCGAGATGCTCGCGCAGACAGAGCTCCAAAGTGGCAATCACAATTAAGGCCAGCCCGAAGCCGATCAACAGCCCACGCGGCGTGCCACCGAGCAGCGCTACAGCGATCACGATGATGCCAACGAAGATGCACAGTTCGGTTAGCGGGACCGGCGCCCACGGTGGCTTTGGCGCTTCATCGAGCCGTGCCCGCCGCCGCGCCGCTGGATCAGGCTTGACGCGCTCGGGCGCTAGCGAGCTCGACTCGCTGCTCGCGGCCGGAGCTTCGGAAAGTCCGCGCTTGCGGCTTCGCCGTCCCATGTCAGGTGGCTAAGGGACAGCCGGACGAGAGCTTTACGCGCCACCAGCCCATCAGCCGTCCCATCGGGCCGAGTTTGGGCATCACGCTCCATACTCCACAGCCGCCGACCCCCAGCTCGCGCTGCGAGATCCGCACGCGGCGGTACTTGGCTGGGTCGAGCAGCATCTGCGCCAGCAGCGCGCGGGCCGCGTCTCGTTCGAGTTCGCGCGCGGCGAGCTGCTGACGGGCCGCGCGCAAGACGCCGACCAAGGCGTCGCGGCGCAGCTCAAGCTCGCCGAGGCTCTCAATCCGCGGGCCGCCAGCGGGAAGTGGCGCTAGCTCGAGCCGATCGGGGAAGGCCTCACAGACAGCAGCGCTGATCAGCCGGTCAAGCTGGGCAATCTGCGCTCTGAGCGTCCGGCGCGCAGCCTGTTCGCCCAGCGCCAGCTCTTCGCGCGGCAGCAGTTCGCTGCCGGCGCCGTGGTCGAGAAGAAGTGCAGCCATCGACAAAGTCTAACCGCCCGAGCAGCGATCAGCCACCACTTATCGCCTCAGCAGCGATCGTCAGCGCCTCGTCGCTAGTGATCTCGCTAACGCCGGGCACCGCCACCGCGACCAGCAGCAGGTGGCGGCTCGCGCGAGTTGCGGCCAAGGGTGGCTCAGGCGCTGTGAAAAGCTGGCAGAGCGGCTGCTCAGCGTCGACGACAATCAGCGTCCCCGGCGCCATCTCATCGGCGCCGATCTTTTCGCCGCTGCCGGCTTCGCGAAGCTCAATCGGCGCTGTCACGAAGCTGGCGTCAAAGGCGATTACAGGTATCGAGGTCTCGAGCAACGCCAGTAGCAGCGCGTCGCTGATTCGATCCTGCGGTAGGTTGCCGCCGGCGAGCAGGCGCCCGAGCGCCGCCTGCTCGATTGGAGTCGGCTGCTGATCGGGGTCGAGCCCGATCTGAAGGAAGAAGCTGCGGTAGGCGGCGGGAACCTGCTGCTGACGCAGCTCAACGGCCTGGCGCCCACTGAAGCGGCTGGCCAGCCGCGCAAGCCGCTCGCCAACGCCGGCATCGGAGCGATGCTCGCTGCATTCGCAGCCGA
>JBAXGJ010000165.1:0-3541 GCA_037139475.1 Actinomycetes bacterium | reverse complement strand
TTGGCCATCAGGTAGGCGCCGAGGTTGGTGTAGCCGAGGCCGAGCTGACGGAAGGCGCGGGCGTTGTCACCGATCTGCTCGGTCGGGTAGCTCGATGGCGAAACAACGATCTCCTGCGCGAGCAGCAGCACGTCGGTTGTGTGCTCGAAGTCCTCGACGTCGAGCGTGCCGTCTGGGCGACGGAACTTCATCAGGTTGATCGAAGCAAGGTTGCAGGCCGAGTCATCGACGTGCATGTACTCCGAGCATGGGTTGGATGCGTTGATCCGGCCCGAGTTCGGCGACGTGTGCCACTGGTTGATCGTCGTGTCGTACTGAACGCCAGGGTCGGCGCAGCGCCATGCGGCGCGGGCGATCTTCATCATCAGCTCGCGCGCGGGCATTGGCTCGCCGATCGGCTCGCCGGTTGCACGGGCGGTCGTGTGCCACTCGGCGTCGTCCTCAACGGCCTGCATGAACTCGTCTGTTACACGGACCGAGTTGTTGGCGTTCTGGTACTGAATCGAGTTGAAGCCGTCACCATCGATCGACATGTCGAAGCCGGCGTCGCGCAGCGCGGCGGCCTTGTCTTCTTCTTTCGCCTTGCATTCGATGAACTCAACGATGTCCGGGTGATCCACGTCGAGGACGACCATCTTTGCCGCGCGGCGCGTCTTGCCGCCGGACTTGATCGTGCCGGCCCATGAGTCGGCGCCGCGCATGAATGAGACGGGGCCGCTGGCGGTGCCGCCCTTGCTGAGCGTCTCCATTGAGCCACGGATGTTTGAAAGGTTGATGCCGGAGCCGGAGCCGCCGCGGAAGATCGTGCCTTCCTTCGTGTTCCAACCGAGGATCGACTCCATCGTGTCCTCAACGCTGAGGATGAAGCAGGCCGAGCACTGTGGCTTCTCTTCAAAGCCGACGTTGAACCAGACCGGTGAGTTGAAGGCGGCCTTCTGGTGAAGCAGGATGTGAGTTAGCTCTGCTTCGAAGGCGTCGCCGTCCTCTGCTGTGGCGAAGTACCCGCGTGTACGACCCCAGTCGGCGATCGTGCCGGAGACGCGGCCGATCATCTGCTTGACCGAGCGCTCGCGCTCGCGTGAACCTGCCTGGCCGCGGAAGTACTTCTGCGTGACGATGTTGGTGGCGTTCTGTGACCAAGTCGTAGGGAACTCAACATCGGTCTGTTCGAAGGCAACGTGGTCGCCGTGAGCGATCCGCGCGTCGCGAACTTCCCACTCAACTGAAGAGAACGGATCGACGCCCGGTTCGGTGTGACGGCGTTCGATCGACATTGCGTGGCCAGCCTCGACGGCGGTGGCGGTGGTGTGGGTCTGCGGTGTGATTTCCATCTTCTGCTTCCTCTCTCCTGCCGGCTGAATTACCGGTGCTTTTTCGCGGCCCTAAAGAACCGGTCGCGGGCCGAGGAACTTCGCACTTCCATCGGACGGAATGCAACTCAGCACCCAATCGGTTTTCGGGCCGTCAATTCAGACAAATTCGACCCTTTGAGGATAGCCCAGCTGCTTGCGGCTTTTTGCCCCACGGCGGCCGCCGAGTTAGCGACCGAGACGGACGAAATCGCGGATCTCGGCGCCGTTCAGGCCGACGCGCCAACCGGCCTCGGCGGTCGAGTGGCGCCAGCGCTTCAGCCAGCGCGGATCCCAGCCGCGGATCCGCCAAAGCAGAACCACGATCAGCACCCCGAGCAGCACCGCGCCGAGCGCGATCAGGCCAATTGTTAGCCAAGCGAGTCCACGATCTTGAGCTTTGCTGAGAGGCTTGCCGCTCTGCGTTGTTGTCGTCGGCGCTGGCGTTGTTGTCGTCGGTGCGATGACCGTCGGCGAAGCAGGTTGCCCGGGCGCGCCGGAGGGAGGAGTGATCGCTCCGCCGGTGGACTGAACCGGCTGGCCGGGGACCGGTTCAACCGGCTGCACAGTCGTCTGTGCCTTCGCGGCTAGCGGCGCGGCCAAGATTAGTGAGCCGGCGACGAGCGCAGCGATTAGTCGAAAACGCATCCCCAGAAGCCTAGGGCAGCAGCCCGCTGAGCGCATCAATTGCCGCCGCCAGCACCGCATCGGGGGGCGCAGCCCCGTCGAGCACACGGATTCGCTCCGGCTCGGCTGCGGCCAGCTCGTCGTAGGCCGCCGCGGCGAGAGCGAAGAAGTCGTCGCCGGCCAGCTCCAGCCGGTCGGCCGTCTCGCCGCGCTCGCCGATCCGCGCGGCGCGCGTGGCGGCGTCAACGCGCAGGTAGAGCGTGCGGTCGGCGGTTAATCCGCCGCTGGCGAACTCGTTGATCTGCGCGACCGCTTCAACGCCCAGTCCGCGGCCGGCGCCCTGATAAGCGAGCGAGGAATCTATGTAACGGTCGAGCACCACAAAGCGCCCCTCTTCGAGCAGCGGAAGCACCAACTCGCTGACGAGCTGCGCGCGGGCGGCGGCGTAGATCAGAGCTTCCGCGCGCGCGCTGACTTCAAGCGCAGGGTCCTTGACCAGGTCGCGCAGCCGCTCGGCCAGTTCCACCCCACCCGGCTCACGCAGCGCCGTCACCGGCACGGAGCGACTTTCAAGCTCGGCCGTGAGGCCAGCGACGAGCGTTGACTTGCCGGAGCCGTCGAGCCCTTCGATCGTGATCAGTCGTCCTGCCATCAACGAGCCGAGCGTACCCGTACGATCAGCCAATGAGCACGCTCGCCGCGATCGAACGTCACCCGCACGCGCTGGCCGTGCTCGGTTCGGCGCTCGAGCCGGGCGGCAAGCCCTCGCACGCCTACCTCTTCCACGGGCCACCGGGCGCCGGCAAAGCGGCCGCCGCGCGGGCCTTCGCCGCCGAGCTGCTGGCTGAAGGCGCCGCCAACCCCGACGGAGTGCGCGACCGCGCCGAGCGAGAATCACACCCCGACCTAACTTGGGTTCGTGCCAGCGGCGCGAGCGAGATGCGCCGCGCCGACATTGACGAGCCGGTAGTTGCCGCCGCCGCGCGCAGGCCGTTTGAATCGTCGAAGCGCGTCTTTGTAATAGAGGGCGCCGACACGATGAACGCCGAGGCCGCCAACCGGATGCTCAAAACGCTCGAGGAACCGGCCTCCTACGTCCACCTCGTGCTGCTGACCGACCGCCCTGAGCAGGTGCTCCCCACGATCTCCTCGCGCTGCCTCGCAGTGCGCTTTGACGCGCCGACCGAAGCGCAGCTCGAAGAGCAGCTCGGCGCGCGTGGGATTGCGCCTGAAGTGGCGCAGGCCTGCGCAAAGCTGGCACTCGGCGATGCAAACCGTGCGATGGCGATGGCTCTAGGAGAAGGAGCCCAGCAGCGCGCCAACGCTGAGCGCTTCGCCCGCTGCGCGCGTCACAACAAACTCAGCGACCAACCATGGACGGCTCTGATCAACCTCGCGCAGACGCTGGCAGCGGCAACAGAAGACCGCCTCAACGAGGAAGCCCAGGCCGAAGCCGAGTCGCTGCCAAAAAAAGAGCGCAATAAATACGAGAAGGACGCCAAGGCCGACGCCCACAGGATCTGGCGCCGCGTTCGCACGTCAGCGCTCGATGAGGGGCTGCGCCT
>JBAXGJ010000164.1:0-3557 GCA_037139475.1 Actinomycetes bacterium | reverse complement strand
GTCTTCTTCTCGGCGGCTGGCTTTGCCGCTGCCAAGCCGGCCGCAGCGGCAAAGCCAGCCGCCGAGAAGAAGACTCCAGCCAAGACTGAAGCGGCAGCTAAGCCAGCGCCGACGGCGGCCAAGAAGGTCGCCGCCGAGGAGAGCTCAGAGAGCGAACGTTTCGGCCTGCACAGCCTTTCGCCATCGCCTGGCAGCCGCAAGCCGCGCCGCCGCGTAGGTCGCGGTCACGGCTCAGGCCACGGCAAGACGTCGGGCCGCGGCCACAAGGGTTACGGCTCGCGTTCAGGTTCGAAGGACCGCGCGCGCTTCGAGGGCGGCCAGATGCCGATTCAGGTTCGGATGCGCAAGCTGCGCGGCCCGAACATGAAGAAGTCGATGCCTTTTGAGCCTTTCCGTACGCACACCCAGGCCGTCAACCTGCAAGATCTAGAGGCGCGATTCGATTCGGGCGCCGAGGTGACGATCGAAGCACTCGTGGCCAATGGCCTCGGTACGCGCAAGAACGTTCCCGTCAAGGTGCTCGCGAAGGGCGAGATCAGCAAGCCGCTGACCGTTCACGCTCATGGCTTCAGCGCATCAGCGCGCGCAGCAATTGAAGCTGCCGGAGGCACCTGCGTGATGGTTGGAAGTGAGGCGCCCAGCACTTCAGCGCCATGATCGCAACGATTGTCAGCGCCTTCACGGTCCCCGAGATCCGCAAGAAGCTTGCGTTCACGGCGCTGCTGCTCGCGCTCTACCGGCTCGGCGCGCATCTTCCGGTACCGGGGGTAAACGTCCAAGCAATCGCCGATATTCAAAAGCAGTTCGGCGGCGGCGGGATTCTCAACCTGCTCAACACCTTCAGCGGCGGCGGCCTCTCAAGGATGGCGATCTTTGCGCTCGGGATCATGCCGTACATCACGGCATCGATCATCTTGCAGCTGCTGACCGTCGTTCTTCCTTCGCTTGAGAAGCTCTCAAAGGAAGGTGAGGTAGGGCAGGCCAAGATCACTCAGTACACGCGTTATCTGACTGTTGGCTTGGCCTTCGCCCAGTCGATTGGCTACGTCTACCTATTCAAGAGTCAAGAGGCGTCGGCCGGTCAACCGGTGATCAACAACTTCAACATCGGCACACTCTTCCTGATCGTACTCACGCTCACGGCCGGCTGTGTCGTCGTGATGTGGATGGGCGAGCTAATCACGCAGCGCGGCATCGGTAACGGAATCTCACTGATGATCTTCGCCTCAATCGTCTCGCGCCTGCCAAACGGAATTACCGCTTGGTGGAGCAGCCCGGACGCCGTCTTCAAGGTGATGATGCCCTTCCTCGCACTGGCAGTGATCGCCGCAGTCGTCTTCATCCAGGAGGGCCAGCGGAGAATCCCAGTCCAGTACGCCAAGCGCGTTATTGGGCGCCGGATGAGCGGCGGCGGTCAGACTTACCTGCCGCTGCGCGTCAATATGGCCGGCGTGATTCCAGTCATTTTCGCGGCTTCGATCATGGCCTTCCCGCCAACGGTTGGCCAGCTGATCGGCACGCCTTGGGCGAAGGACCTCTCAAACTTCTTCAGTCCGTCGGGCGCCGCTTATCTGATTGGCGAGACTCTCTTCATCATCGTTTTTACCTATTTCTACACAGCGATCACCTTCAACCCGGTCGATCAGGCAGAGAACCTGAAGAAGTACGGCGGCTTCATTCCGGGCGTCAGACCCGGTCGGCCGACGGCCGAGTTCCTCGATCGCATCCTCGCCCGGCTCACCTTCCCCGGCGCGCTCTACCTTGCCGCGGTCGCAGCTCTGCCAACAATCTTGATCAACCAAACGGCTGCCAACTTCTTCTTCGGCGGCACCTCGCTACTGATCGTCGTCGGCGTTGCGCTCGACACAATGAAGCAGCTTGAGGCCCAGCTGATGATGCGCAACTACGAGGGATTCCTCAAGTAGAGATGGCTGAGCTGAACCTGATTCTGCTGGGGCCTCCTGGCGCCGGTAAGGGAACTCAGGCAGAGCAGCTACGCACTGAATTCGAGCTGCCACACATCGCGACCGGCGACATTCTGCGCCAAGCAGTCGCCGAGAAGACCGAACTTGGCGAGCTCGCAGCCAGCTACATGGACGCCGGCAACCTCGTTCCGGACGATGTGATCATCGGCGTTCTACTCGAAGCGGTCGGCCGCCCCGACGCGCGCGACGGCTTCCTGCTCGACGGCTTCCCGCGCACGATCCCGCAGGCCGAGGCGCTCGGCACAGACCTAGATAAGCTCGGCCGCAAGCTGACCGCGGTTCTGATGATCGAGGTTGGCGATGAGGAGATCGTCCAGCGGATCTCCGGGCGCCGAGTCAATCCTGTCTCTGGCCGCGTTTACCACGTTGATTTCGACCCGCCGAAGGTCGAGGGAATCGACGACGTTGATGGAACGCCGCTGGTCCAGCGCGAAGATGACCAGCCCGAGACGGTCCGCAACCGCCTTGCCGTCTATCACGAGCAGACGGCGCCGCTGGCCGATTACTACGACCAGCTCGGTCTGCTCCACCGCTTCGACGGTTCGGCCGCTCCCTCTGAGGTCTTCAGTCACATTCGCGCGACGATCGCGACGCTGAAGCTCGAAGAGACGATCTGAGCGGTTCGCGTAGCACTGTGATCATCAAGAAGACCCCTGAAGAGATCGAGAAGATCGCTGCTGCCGGAGAGATTCACGCCCGTGCGATGCAGCTAGTCGCTGGCAAGATCGCCGCCGGCGTCACGACCGCTGAGATTGACGAGATGGTCGAGCGCTTTATTCGCTCGCAGGGGGCCGAGCCTTCGTTTAAGGGCTACAACGGCTTCACCGGCTCTATCTGCGCCTCACCAAACTCAATGGTCGTGCACGGTATTCCTGGTTCGTACACGCTCGCCGACGGTGACATTCTCTCCGTCGACATCGGCGTCACGCTTGACGGCTGGGTTGCCGACGCCGCTGTCACCTTCCCGGTCGGCGAGGTGACGGTTGAGGCCGAGTCGCTCATGGCCGTCACTGAGGCATCGCTCTTTGCCGCCGTTGATCAGGTTCAAGCCGGTGGCCGAATTGGCGACATTTCGCATGCTGTGCAGATCTGTGCTGAGGCCGATGGCTTCGGTGTCGTCCGCACTCTTGTCGGACACGGCGTTGGCCAATCGATGCACGAGGATCCGCAGATTCCAAATTTCGGTCCGGCCGGCCGCGGCCCGAAGCTCGAAGAGGGGATGGTGCTGGCGATCGAGCCGATGATTACGGCCGGCGGCCACGCGGTCAGAATTGCCCCCGACGGATGGTCGATTTTCACAGTAGATGGCTCACTTTCAGCCCATTTTGAGTTCACAGTCGCTGTCACTGCCGACGGCCCCAGAATCCTCACGCCCTGGCATCTACTGCTCGGAACCGCGGAATGAAGGGGCGGAGAGCGAAAATTTGCCGCTTTTTGCTACCTTATGAGCTCGTGTGCGTTCCCGCGAGGGAGCGTGTTTGTCCGCGAGTGGTAGCGGCGCGCCCCTGCGGTCGCCAGAGCCTCTTTCCGGCCCATCGACGAAGAAGGAATTATGAAGGTACGACCGTCGGT
>JBAXGJ010000163.1:0-3617 GCA_037139475.1 Actinomycetes bacterium | reverse complement strand
GCTGGCGCGCTCGCCGTTGGAGTGACGGCCTGTGGCAGCAGCAGCTCCTCCGGAACTGGCACATCCTCGGGCTCCGTCGCAGTCGACGGCTCAAGCACCGTCTTCCCCTTCGCCCAAGCTTCGGCCGAAGGCTTCCAGGGCGAGAACCCTGATGCCAAGGTCACGGTCGGCGAGTCCGGCACCGGTGGCGGCTTCGAGAAGTTCTGCGCCGGGGAAATTGATATCGCTGACGCTTCAAGGCCGATCGACCCCGCCGATGAGGCGCCGGTCTGCAAGAAGAACAAGGTCGAATACGCACAGATCGAAGTCGCCAATGACGGCATCGCGATCGTCACCAACCCTGCTCTGAAGATCGCCTGCCTGACGACAGATCAGCTAAACCAGCTGTGGAAGAAGGGTTCGACCGTAAGCGATTACAACCAGCTCGGCGGCGGTACGCCGGCCGGCAAGGTTTCGCTCTACGGCCCGGGAACCGATTCAGGAACGTTCGACTTCTTCACCGAGACGATCAACGGCGAGAAGGGCAACACGAGGACCGACTACCAGCCGTCTGAGGACGACAACGTGCTCGTCCAGGGCGTTGAGGGCGACACGACCGCGCTCGGCTACTTCGGTTACTCCTACTACGAGAGCAATGCCGACAAGCTGAACCTGGTTGGCGTCGACGGTGGCAGCGGTTGCGTCAAGCCGTCGGTGGCGACGATTCAGGACGGCAGCTACAAGCCGCTCTCACGGACGCTCTACATGTACGTCAACACGGCCTCGCTTGCTGACAAGCCGCAGGTCAAGTCGTTCATCGACTACGTCGTTGCTAACGCGCAGGCATCAGCGAAGACGGCGCAGGTCGTGCCGCTCACGGCAGCGCAGCTGACGACGGCAAAGAGCGAGCTCTCAAAGGCTGAAGGCAGTTAAGGTCGCGCCCTAGTGGCGACGACTTCAGCAACCAGTGGCGCAGGTGGGCCGAATGCCGAATCGGTGTTCGGCCCACCGCGGCGCCGCATTGGTGAGAAGGCGATCACCGTCGTGCTCTTCTGCGCGGCGGCTACCTCGGTTGTAATCACGATCGGGATTGTCGTTTCGCTGGCCGGCGAGACGCTCACATTCTTCACCGATCAGGCCGTCACCGTCAGTGGCTTCCTGACCGGCGGTCAATGGACTCCGCTTTTTTCCGATCCGCAGTTCGGGATTCGGCCGCTCGTGCAGGGGACGCTGATCATCAGCGGCATCGCGCTGATCGTCGCGATTCCGCTTGGTATCGGCACCGCGGCATTCCTCAGCGAATACGCCAGCCCGCGAGTGCGCAAGGCAGTCAAGCCGACGCTTGAGCTGCTGGCAGGAGTTCCGACTGTCGTCTTTGGTTACTTCGCACTGACCTACTTCACGCCTAACGTTCTCAACGGCCTGCTAGGGCTCGATGTAGCCGTCTTCAATGGTCTGGCGGGAGGAGTCATCGTTGGCATCCTGATCGTGCCGACGATCGCTTCTGTTGCTGAGGACGCGATGTCGGCCGTGCCGCAGAGCCTGCGCGAAGGTGCCTACGGGCTTGGCGCGAGTCGCCGCCAGGTGACGGTTCGCGTAGTTGTACCCGCGGCGCTTTCGGGGATCACCGCCGGCATCGTGCTTGGTGCCTCGCGTGCCGTCGGTGAGACGATGGTCGTTCTTATCGCTGCCGGCCAGGTCCCGACGACGTCGCTCAACCCACGCAACCCGATGGAGACGATGACGGCCTTCATCGGCGCGACCGGCAAGGGCGACGTTCCGACAGGCTCGACCGGCTACAAGGCGATCTTTGCTGTCGGGTTCGCGCTCTTCTTGATGACGCTGATTCTGAACACGATCTCGATCCGCTTCGTTCGTCGCTACCGGCAGGTTTACGAATGACGACGACAAGCTCGCGCCCGGTTGGTGAGGTGCTTGGCATCCCGCCCGCCTCGCACAGGTTGCGCGACAGAAGCTTCGTGCTGCTGCTGGCGGTGTTGACCAGCGTTGCGCTGATTGTGCTCGCCGTTCTGCTGATCGACACCGGCATCGACGGCATCCCGCAGCTAAGCCTCTCGTTCCTGACCAGCTTCCCCTCGGCCTTCCCGGCGAAGGCGGGGATTGAGTCGGCGATCACTGGAACGCTCTGGCTGATGGGCGTAGTGACCTTCGTAATCGTGCCGCTCGGCGTTGCAAGCGCGCTCTACCTCGAGGAGTTCGCCGACGGCACGCGCTGGTGGAATCGGATTATCGAGGTCAACATTCAGAACCTCGCCGCCGTGCCTTCGATCGTCTATGGAATCCTTGGCCTTGCCTACATCGTGCGCGGGCCGCTCTCGCTCGGACGCACGGTGCTGGCCGGAGGGCTGACGCTGGCGCTAGTTGTGTTGCCGGTCGTGATCATCACCGGCCGTGAAGCGCTGCGCGCCGTGCCGCCTTCAATTAAGGAGGGCGCGCTGGCTCTAGGAGCAACGCGTTGGCAGGCGATCTGGCGCCAGATTCTTCCTGCCTCAATTCCCGGTATTGCGACCGGCGTGATTCTCTCTATCTCACGCGCGATCGGTGAGACTGCACCGCTGATCCTCGTCGGCGCGGCGACTTTCGTCGCCTTCAACCCGACCGGCCTCGACTCGCCGTTCACGGCGCTGCCGCTTCAGATCTTCTCTTGGATCTCGCAGCCGAATGATCAGTTCCGCATGCTGGCAGCGGCGGCGATCATTGTCTTGCTGGTGATTCTCGTGATTCTCAATGCCGTGGCGATCAGGCTGCGCAATCGATACCAGCAGAGGTGGTAGCGATTACGCAGGGTGATCCAACACCGGGGAGTAACCTCCGCGATGTGAGCGATTTAGACCCCGCCTCCGATCCGCGCAACGAGCCGGCCGCGCCAGCGATTCCCGGCCAGGTCCCGGCTGTCGCTGCAGGCCAGCCGCATGCAGCGGTACCGGTTGTCGCCCATCACGACGTGATCGACGACGCGATTGAGACCCCAGTCTTTGTAACCGAGAAGCTCTCTGTTAGCTACGGCTCATCGCCCGCGGTGCTCGACGTTTCGCTGCGAGTCCCTGAGAAGCAGATCACGGCCTTCATCGGGCCGTCGGGCTGCGGCAAGTCAACGATCATTCGCTGCTTCAACCGGATGAATGATCTGATCCCGGCTGCTCGCGTTGACGGGATGGTGCGCTACCACGGCGTTGACCTCTACGGCGGCGACATCGACTCGGTTCAGGTGCGCAAGCGGATCGGCATGGTCTTTCAGAAGCCGAACCCATTCCCGAAGTCGATCTACGACAACATCGCCTTCGGCCCGAAGGTTTTGGGGATGAAGGGCTCGATGGATCAGATCGTCGAACAGGCGCTGCGCCGCGCCTCGCTTTGGGACGACGTCAAGGATCGCCTTAAGGACAACGCCTTTGGAATGTCCGGCGGCCAGCAGCAGCGGCTCTGCATTGCGCGCGCACTTGCGACTAACCCTGACGTGCTGCTGATGGACGAGCCATGCTCGGCGCTCGACCCAATCTCGACCGGCCGGATTGAAGACTTGATGCACGAACTGAAGGAGACGGTTTCGATTGTGATCGTTACTCACAACATGCAGCAGGCCGCGCGCGTCTCCGACCGCACGGCCTTCTTCATCG
>JBAXGJ010000162.1:0-3628 GCA_037139475.1 Actinomycetes bacterium | reverse complement strand
AAAACAAGGGCGCAGTCAAGTTCAAGCTCGCTCAGGGCGGCTCCGACGTTGGCGTTGCCGACGTTGCTGCTGGCCGTGTGTCGATCGGGAACTCATCGCGCGACCCGAAGTCAAGCGACCCAGGCGGAATCTTCTTTAATAAGATCGCCAAGGACGGGATCTGCATCATCACGAACCCTTCCAACCCGATTACAAACCTCTCGCAGGCGCAGATCAAGGCGATCTTCGGCGGCCAGGTTCGTGACTGGAAGGATGTTGCTGGTTCGAACATCACCGGCGCGATCGACGTAACGGTTCGCACCGCTGCTTCGGGAACTCAGGATGCGTTCGCGAAGATCTTCCTTGGCACGACGTCGGTAACCGGCGCAGCGTCACAGAAGGCTTCGAACGGCCTGGTTCAGAACGCAGTCAAGTCGAACAAGAACGCTGTCGGCTATGTGTCGTTGGACTTCATCGGCGGCACCAACGCAGCGGCCTACAACGGCGTTGCTTGCGACCTGCGTAACGCAAAGTCCGGCGAGTACGGCGGCGTCCGTAACTTCTGGATGGTTACGCGTGGACCGGCGACCGGCAACATCGAAAAGTTCATTAAGTGGACTCAGGATTCAGCCGCAGCCCAGAAGATCACCGGAACTCACTGGGTTCCGCTGAAATAGTGCTGCACCGGCTCAGAGAGCCGTGGACGGACAGGCGCGCCGGGCTGATGCTCGGCGCGCTTGCTTGTTCTGTTCTGGCCGTAATCGTCTTCATGCTCGTGTTCATCGCGATCAAGGCGTGGCCATCATTTGCCCATAACGGGCTTTCGTGGTTTTCCTCTAAAGGAGTCGCTGACCAGCAGCTCGACGCGATGGTCAACTCGGGGGCCAACCCAAGCGGCGCCGACTACGAGCTCGGCGCTTGGCCGCTGATCTACGCGACGCTTCTGACGACCTTCTTCGCCACCTTCTTCGGCCTGATCTTCTCGCTTCTGTCAGCAATCTTCATCGTCGAGTTCGCGCCCGAGCCAATCCGCCGCGTAATCGTTCCTGTCGTACGACTGCTGGCCGCAGTCCCGTCAGTGATCTACGGGCTGATCGGGATTCTCGTGCTTGCCCCGTTCATTGGCAATAGCGTTATCACCGCCGACCAGAAGAGCTCAGTTCAGTTTGTGATTCCGCTCTCCGGCACCGGACTGGGCGTTGCGATCGCAGTACTGACGGTGATGATCACGCCGATCATGATCGCGATCACGGTCGACGGGCTGCACTCAATTCCGCGCGCCTGGAAAGAGGGCGCCCTTGCTCTCGGCGTCAACCGCTGGCGCGCGATGTGGACCGTCACGGTCCGCGCTGCCCGCCCGGCGATCATCGCTGGCGCAGTGCTGGCAACTGCCCGCGCACTGGGCGAGGCGATCATGATCTCGATGGTCGCTGGCTCGAAGGGCTTCTCGCCGAACCCGCTCGATGGTTTCACTTTCTTCTTCGAGCCGGTTCGTACGCTGGCCGCGACCGTCGTCGAGGACGCCGAGTCGATCAACGCTCCAGCGATGCAAGCCAGCCTCTACTCAATGGCGCTCGTGCTGCTGATCGGCGCTTTCTTCCTTTCACTGGGTAGCTGGATCGCCAAGCAACCACTGAAGAAATACGGAACGAGGTCGTAATGAGCGTCCCGACACGCCCCGGGGGAACAGCGCCGCCGCTTCCACCACTCCCGCTGCCTCGCTCACCTGGCGGCGGTGGCCGCCAAGGCAGATCGCCGAAGAAGAAGCGCGTCAATGAGTCGATCAGCACCTGGCGGTTAACTGACCGGATCGGCTACGTGATGATGTGGGCGGCAGGGCTACTGCTCTGCGCAATCGGGATTGGAATCCTCGCCTACATGGCCTTCAAGGGGGTTCAGTACCTGCGCCCCCAACTAGTTCTCAGCAGCCCTACGGCCGACGTTGACCAATCGGCCAGCGGCGGCTTCCTTGACCCGCTACTGGGGACGATTTTGATCACGCTGATCGGGATCGTGATCGCCACACCGATCGCGATCTTTGCGGCAACCTGGATCGTCGAATACGGCCGTCCAACTTGGCTCGCGCGGCTGATCGACTCGGGGATCGAGATCATCGCCGGCACGCCCGACATCGTGATCGCGCTCTTCGGTCTCGTCCTCTTCCAGCAGGGAATCTTCGGCTGGATGTCGTTTACGGCCGCTGGCGGCGCTGTCTTCGGACGCTCATTCCTGACCGCCGGCGCGATGATGTCGCTGATCGCCCTGCCGATGGTCTTCGCTGCGACGCGCGAAGGGCTGCAGTCGATTCCGCTGCACATTCGCGAAGCCTCATACGCGCTCGGTAAGACCAAAGCGGCAACGATTCGCCGCGTGCTGCTTCCCTCGGTGAAGGCCAACATCTCGACCGGCGCCGCGCTCGGAATGGGCCGCATCGCCGGTGACACGGCGATCATCGTCGTGCTGCTCGGCGCATCACTGACGCTTGACCCAGAGGGCAACGTCCCCGGGCTCAACGTGCTGAAGGGAACCGGCGGCACGCTCACCAGCTACGTCTACAACAACTCACCGGCAGGCGAAGGCAACGCGCCACAGAAGGCCTACGCTGCAGCCTTCGTACTGCTGCTGATTGTGTTGGCACTGAACTTTGCCGTTGATCTGATCGCCCGCAGTGGCGCGAAGACTGGACTAGAAACCTCGAGGCTGGGAGCACGCTGATGATCGACCCGCACGAAAAAACCGCACGTCCCGCGCGGACCACAGACGAGCCTGCCAATGGCAAGATGCCGCCGCCGATCCGACGGATCACGCTCGACAGCCAGCCGACCGTCGCTCTGCCACCGTCGCAGGACGCCGTTGCGATCGCCAACACGAGCGACCGCAGCCTTGCCGCAGCCGGGCGACCAACGCGCGGCGTCGCTGGGCCCGAGCGGATGACGATCTCCGATCTGAGCGTCTACTACGGCGACAACCACGCTGTTAAGAATGTCTCGCTGCCGATCCGTCAGGGAGAAGTGCTCGCTTTGATTGGCCCATCGGGCTGCGGCAAGACAACGCTGCTGCGGACGCTAAACCGCCTGACTGAGCTGACCGGCTCAGCTCGGCGTGAAGGGTTGATCACGCTCGACGGCACCGACATTGATTCGCTCGAAGTGACAGAGCACCGTCGCCGCGTTTCGATGGTCTTCCAGCAGCCGAACCCGTTCCCGATGTCGGTCTTCGACAACGTTGCCTACGCGCTGCGCGAGCAGGGATCGAAGCGGCCGAAGAAGAAGGTTCTCGAGCCCTATGTAGTCGATGCACTCCAGCGCGCCGGCCTCTACGACGAGGTTTCTTCGAATCTCGACCACCCGGCGCTGCGCCTCTCCGGCGGCCAGCAGCAGCGGCTCTGCATCGCGCGGGCGCTCGCTGCGCGGCCCGAAGTGCTGCTGATGGATGAGCCCTGCTCGGCGCTCGACCCGAAGTCAACGAACGTGATCGAGGAGCTGATCGTCGAGCTGCGCAAGGAGCTGGCGATCGTGATCGTCACACACAACTTGCAGCAGGCCTACCGCGTCGGCGATCACGTCGCCTTCATGTATCTGGGGGACCTCGTTGAATACGGCCCGACCGACGAGCTCTTCGACAACCCGAAGGCCGCGCGGACGCGCGA
>JBAXGJ010000161.1:0-3640 GCA_037139475.1 Actinomycetes bacterium | reverse complement strand
CAGGTGCGCTCTACGTCGGCTGCTGTGAAGGGGAAGGTAACTTCGGGCATCTCTCAGACTCCTCGGTAACGCATCAGGCTACTGACGACATAGTCAGGAATATAGATGCTAGCCCGTCACTCGGGGGTTTTTACCAGTGAACGCCCTTCATCAGGTTGGCCATCGCGATCTGCTCGATACTGGCCTTCTGCTCTGGCGCAGCCTCGCGGCCCGAGGATGCCGCCGACTCTGGGAATACGCGGAAGGCGGCGTTGAGGATCTGGTCGAGCAGCTTCGGCGCCAGCGCGTAACCGACCTCCGCAACCGTTCCAAGCTTCGTGTTGATCTGCTTCGGCTTGCGCTGCAGCGCGTCGCAGACCATCGCGCCAGCCTCGTCCGGTGAGATCGCCGGGAAGTGGTCGTACATCTTCGTCGGCGCAATCATCGGCGTGCGCACCAGCGGCATATGGATCGTCGTGAAGGTGATGTTGTCGCCAACTAGCTCCGAGCTAACAACGCGTGTCCAAGCATCGAGCGCCGATTTGGAAGCGACGTAAGCACTGAAGCGCGGTGGGCTGGCCTGAACTCCAATCGATGAAACGTTGACGATGTGACCGAAGTGGCGCTGCTGCATGTGCGGAATGAAGCCCATCACGAGGCGGATCGCGCCGAAGTAGTTGAGCTGCATCGTCCGCTCGTAATCGTGGAAGCGGTCGAGGCTGTGTGCCAGCGAGCGGCGGATTGAGCGGCCGGCGTTGTTGACGATCATGTCGACCGAGGCGTGCTCTGCGAGGATCGTCGCGACGAGCTCGTCGATCGACTCGATGTCTGAGAGATCGGCCGAGTAGCAGTAGGCGCTGCCACCGGCCAACTCGATTTCGGCCTTTACCTCTTCGAGCTTGTCGAGCGAGCGGGCTACCAGCAGCGGCGTGCCGCCGGCGGCAGCGATCTCGAGCGCCGCCGAGCGGCCGATGCCGCTTGAGCCGCCGGTAATCACGACGGTTCGCCCGTTCAGCGCTGCGCGCAGTGAGCTGCTGGCGAAGCCGCCGGCGTCTAGGTGGTTCTCCCAGTAGTCCCAGATCACCTGCGCGTAGTCGGCCAGCGGCGGGACCTCAATGCCGCTGCCAGCCAGCGCCGCATCGGTCTGTGTTGTGTCGAACGAGCAGCTGAAGCCGGTGTGTTCGAGCACCTCAGTCGGAATACCAAACTCGTCGAGCACGGTCTCGGCAATAGTTGTCACGCCAGGTAGCGATCGCAGCAGCGCGTTGGTCTGCGCGGTTAGCGGGTCGAGCGGGCCGGGCGGCAGTCGCAGCGCGAGGTGGGGGGCGTCCGCGGCCTTGGCGAAATCATTGAGTGCCTCGGCCGACGACATCATTCTCGGCGAAGCGAGATGGAAGGCGTCCCCGTCGAGCCCCGGCTTGTGAGCGATCTCAACGATCGCGTCGGCAACGAAATCAACCGGAACCATGTTCGTCTCACCGATCTCAGGCCCAATCAGAGGCAGCCAGGAAGGCAGCACGTTGCGCGCACGGCGAATCGCCTTGAAGAAGTAGTAGGGCCCGTCGACCTTGTCGATCTTGCCGGTCCGCGAATCGCCGATCACGACTGCAGGCCGGTAGATCCGCCACGGCACTGCGCTCAGATCGCGCACCAGCTTCTCGGACTCAAACTTCGTGCGGTGGTAGGGCGACGGCAGCGTTTGCCCCTCGTCGAACATCTGCTCGGTGAAGACGCCTTCGTAGGAGCCAGCGACGGCGACCGATGAGACGTGGTGCAGCGTGCCCGGCTGGAGCTCGGCAACTAACTCCAAGAGGTGAGCCGTGCCGCCGGTGTTCAGCTCCTCGTTGCGCGCCTCGGAGGCCGTCATGTCGTAGATCGCGGCGAGGTGGAAGGCGTGGTCAATCTTGCCGCGGTGCTCGGCGATCCACTCTTCGCTGACTCCCATCATCGGCTCCAGCAGATCGCCGCTGACGACCTTCAGCTTCTCGCCGCCGGGCCAATGCTGCGCAGTCGCCTCAAAACGTTCGCGTGAGCCTTCACGCACGATCGCGTGAACAGTGCCGCCACGGGCCAGTAGCCGCTGAGTCAGGTTGCCGCCGATGAATCCAGTTGCGCCGGTTACGAGGTAGGTCGCCATCGGCCGAGGTTAGCCCAGCGCCGGCCGCCGCGCTCACCGCATCGTCACGCTAGGGCGACATAATCTTCACGAAATACACCCGTTTGCAGGGAAAATAGCGCTCATGAACAAAAATCCTGGTCCGTTAGGGGTAGAGCGTGAGTTTTTTTCGCGAGCAGACCTTCACTGCCACTCGACCGCATCTGCGATCGCGTCACTGGGAGTTCAAAATGCGCTCGGCTTGCCGGAATGCGCAACTCCGCCGGAAGAGGTCTACGAGCTGGCGAAGCGCCGCGGGATGGATTTCGTAACGATCTCCGACCACGACACGATCGATGGCGCGCTCGAGATTGCTGATCGGCCAGACGTCTTCATCTCAGTTGAACTAACGGCGCGGTTCAAGGGAGAACCGCAGGCAGCTCACGTTCTCTGCTGGGGAATTACCGTTGACGACCACGAGTGGTTGCAGGCCCACGCCGATGACATCGTGAGCTGTGCCGGCTACCTGTTTAGGAATGAGATCGCCTGCGCACTGGCGCACCCGTTCTACGCCGTGCGTGCGCCGCTAACGCCCGGTCACAGGCGTCGCCTGGCCGAGCTCTTTCCGGTATGGGAGACGCGCAACGGCTCGCGTGCACGCGAGCTAAACGAGCCGGCCGCGATCTACATCGAAACCCACGGCGGCGTTGGCGTTGGCGGCAGCGACGATCACGCCGGCGTCGACATCGGTCGAACCTTCACCGAGACGCCAGCCGCCGCGACGGTCGAAGAATTCCTAACCCAGATCCGCCTCGGCAACGCGCAGGCCCGTGGCGAGCAGGGCAGCGCCGAGAAGTGGGCCCACGCTGCGCTCGCGCTGGCGGCACGGACGCTGGGCTGCGAGGGGGAAGGAAAGATTGATCCCGCCCGTGTGATGTCGCTCGTCAGTCGCTTCATGCGCGAAGCAGATCAGCGCGACCCGGAGGGCGGCGGCGACCTTGGCCCCGACGACGGGCGCGCGCTGATCGGCACGCACCTCGCGGCAGTTGGGCTCGGCAACCTCAGCGCCGCTGAGCTGGTGGCAGCATTCCAGAGCGACGATCGCAGCCACGCAGACTTCTACCGCCACGCCCGCCACGTCCATGAGCGCCGCCTCAGCGCCGCGGTCGACAGGACGGTCGAAGCAGTCAATCGCCAGAGCGGCTACTTGGAGGCCGCTCAGGAGCTCTTCGACGCGGCCGTCCCGGTGCTTCCATACGCGCCAGCGGCGGCTTTTCTCGGCCGTGAGAAGGGCAAGTTGGTCAGTCGTCAGGAAGAGCTACCGCGGGTCGCCTTGATGGCTGACGGCGTTGGCTCGATGCACGGCGTTACGCACACGCTGGAGGAGCTGCGCGCGCGGGGTGTTCCAGGCTTTGAAGTTGAGGTGATCGGAACCGACCCCAACGTTGACCGGCGCCTGCCGTCGGTCCGCGACGTTGACCTTCCGCTCTACGAAGGGATGAAGATCGGCGTTCCCTCGATGCCGGCAATCGTCGAAGCACTCGCCGAGGGTCGCTACGACCTGAT